>CAZOXC010000040.1:0-11047 GCA_964583205.1 uncultured Pirellulaceae bacterium
CATCTGGTGTATAAGTAAATGAACCATCGTCGTTGAATGCAACTTGGCCATCTGACGCTTCACTCAATTTAAAATATTCTACGGCGTCACCGTCCGAGTCCGAATCGTTGGTGCCAACGTTGCCGCTGACTGCAGTATCTTCGTCTGTCGAGTAACCATCGTCGTCTGCATTCGGTCCTGGATTGGATACATTCCAGGTAAAGAAAGTCGTTACCGTACCCCCGTTGCCGTCATTGGCAGTCACGTTGACTGTGTAAGGACCATTTTGTGAAGCACTTGAATCCAGCGTGCCTTCAATATTGCCATCCGAATCTATTGTCAGTCCGGTTGGCAAGCCTGTCGCGCTGAAGTTCAGATTATCGCCATCAACGTCACTGAAGAACCCGCCTACACTAACCGAGACAACATCGCTGTCGACATCGGTTTGATCGGGTATCACGTTCGCTTCCGGAGCATCGTTCACTGAGTCAACAGTAATCGTGACGGTTGCAACATCTCTGGAACCATCAGCATCAACGATTTCGTAAGTGAAGCTGTCTGTGCCTTCGAAGTTTGCATCTGGTGTATAAGTAAATGAACCATCGTCGTTGAATGCAACTTGGCCATCTGATGCTTCACTCAATTTGAAATATTCTACCGCGTCACCGTCCGAGTCCGAATCGTTGGTGCCAACGTTACCGCTGACTGCAGTATCTTCATCTGTCGAGAAACCATCGTCGTCTGCGTTCGGTCCAGGGTTAGATACATTCCACGTGAAGGAAGTCGTTACCGTACCCCCGTTGCCATCATCAGCAGTCACATCGACTGTGTAAGGACCATTTTGTGAAGCACTTGAATCCAGCGTGCCCGTAATAATTCCGTCCGCATCTATCATCAGTCCGGGCGGCAAGCCCATCGCGCTGAAGGATAATGTTTGATTTTCAGGATCGTTAAACGCCGTCGACACATCAACCGCAGTAATGTTCTGACTATCGATGTTGTTTTGCGGCGTTATCGTTGAGCCCACAACTGGCGGCAAATTTGCGCCATTGATGGTGATTGTCAAATTGGCCGTGGAAATCCCACCTTCACCATCGGACACCGTATAGGAAAATGACTCAGTCAGTGTCTCGCCCGGATTCAGAGCGATTACATCCGAGTTGTTTGAGTCCAGAACGTAGGTGTAACTTCCATTGTTGTCGATTCTGATTTCACCATAGTCGCCGGCGATTTCAACATTCACCGAAGCATTGTTTCCATCAACTGCACTAACCGACAACATGTCACCATCCAGGTCGCTGTCGGCCCCCAGCATGTTATCATTGTCGGAGATCACGTTGCCCGAGTCAGTTTCGGTAGCCAGATGAAATACTTCGGCGGTATTGTCGGTCGCTGTGGGTCCAGGATTATTTACATTCCAAGTGAATGACTGGCTGACTTGCCCGCCACTGCCATCACTGGCGGTTACAGTTACCAGAAATGGCCCGTTCAGCGAGGCGCTGTTATCAATGGTCCCGTCAATCATTCCCGTATTGGGATTTAGGGACAGGCCTTGCGGCAATCCAATTGCAGAAAAAGCCAGGTTCTGGCTGGTGTCGGAATCCTCAAAATATTGCGAAACATCAAGAGTCTGGACCGAGTCCGCATCGAGATTCGTTTGATCTGGAATCGCCGCCGTCACGACCGGATCGTCATTGATTCCAGTTACAGTAATGGTCAAGAAGACAACATCGCTTCCGCCGTCAGCGTCAGTAACGACATAAGACACGAATGTATCGGCCGTCTCGCCTGGTGCGAGATAGTCAAAATCACCATTGGGATCAAAACTGTATGAGCCATTGCTCTGGATTGTGAACAGCCCCCCATCACTCCCGCCGAAGGGAACTCCCACATTGGAAGTCGAAGTACCGGACTGGCTTCCAACTTCAGAAACAGTAACCGTATCGATATCCGGATCGGTATCATTGTCCAAAACATTTCCACCGACAGAAGTGTCTTGATCAGTTGACTCCAGATCGTCTTCACCAATTGGATTCGGGTTGGTAACGTCCCAGGTGAATTGCTGCTCTACCGATCCACCATTTCCATCCGACGCAGTGACGATAACCGTGTACTGGCCGCCCGTACCGGCTTGTGATGCGCTGCTGTTGATCGTTCCTGAAATGTCGCCAGTGTTCGAATCGATTGACAAGCCATCTGGCAATCCACTTGCCGAGTAAGTTAACGAGTCCGTTGTATCACCGTCAATGAAATGAGAACTGACATTCAGAGAATTAATAAAATCATTGTCTTCGCTGACTTGATTTGGAATCGAAGACCCGACAATCGGAGCGTCATTGATTCCTGTGACGACAATCATCAAGGTCGCGGTGTCAGTTCCGCCTTCACTATCCGTAATCTGATACGAAATACTGGTTGACGCAGTTTCGCCAACTCCAAGATAGTCGAAGTCCCCACTGGGATCGAAATTGAATGAACCGTCAGGATTGATCGTGAACTCGCCGCCATTGGATCCATCAACTGGAAAACTTATAATGGCGCCGGGACCATTAATCGAGTTAACTGTAATCGTGTCAGCATCGATATCACTGTCGTTACTCAACACGTTCCCGCTGACACTCGAATCTTGATCGGTATTTTCTGAGTCGTTCTGCGCAACCGGGCCCGGATTGGTGACCGTCCAGTTGAAAGTTGTGCTGACATTTTCACCGTTGCCGTCCTGGGCAGTAACCGTAACCAAAAACACACCGCCCGGTGCATTTTGCGAAGCGCTATTGTCAAGCTGCCCGAAAATTACGCCCGTGTTCGGATTAATCGACAATCCAGTCGGCAGGTTAGCAGCGCTAAATGTCAGTGTACCTCCTTCGGGGTCACTGAAACTCGTCGACACATTCAACGGAGTCACTGAATCATTGTCTTGATTGGATTGCGGCAGAATCAAACTGCCAACAATCGGCGCATCGTTGCTGCCATTGATCGTTATCGAGAGAGTAGCCGTATCGGTTCCACCTTCGCCATCAGAAATCGTATAACTGAAGGTCTCGGCAAGCGTCTCATTCACTCCAAGCGAATTCACTGCTGGATTGGTGTTGTCCAGAGAGTAACTGTATGAACCATCATTGTTGAGCTCGATGCTCCCGTAGGTACCGTTAGTTGTTCCATCAACAGTTCCTCCGGCAATCGCAATTACCGAAATAGCGTCATTGTCAGGATCGTTGTCGACACCAGCGCCATTGTCGTCGTCACTGATTACGTTCCCGCTGACGTCCGGTCCGTCTTCGTTAACCGAGTTTGTATTGTCTGTGGCAACAGGACCTGGATTCGCAACAGCCCAGATAAAAGTTTGAGTAACAGTCCCGCCGACACCATCATCTGCGGTAATATCCACAGTGAACGGGCCACTTAGCGACGCGCTGTTGTCCAGCAATCCGGAAATAACTCCCGTATTCGGGTTGATGCTCAAACCGGGAGGAAGTGTATTGTTTGCGGTGTAGCTAAGTGATTGTCCGTTATCGACGTCATCGAAATAGCTTGAAACATTCAAGCCTGTAATTGGTTGTCCGTCGTTATGAGATTGATCGGGAATCGAATTGACCGTTGTCGGGTCGTCATTGGTCCCGGTGATGGTCACCGTCACAGTCGCCGTGCTGGCGAGCGCCGAATCATCGCGAATCGTGTATTCGATGGAGGTCGTGGCAGTATCACCGGGAGCTAGATAATCGAAATCACCATTGGGATCAAAGCTGTAGCTGCCATCCGAGTTAAACGTAAACTGACCGCCGTTGTCACCAGACGTACTGCTGCCCATGTTGGCGGCAATTCCATCTACCAGAAACACTTCCAATGGATCGTTTTCGGGATCACTGTCTACGCCGTGACCATTATCCTGCGTGATCACATTCCCGTTGATTATCGTATTCTGATCTGTCGCAAAATCATCATCTTGAGCAACCGGCTGACTGAACGACAGCGGCTGTTCGGAAAAGTCGGCAGTTGACAGACCGTACCCTGTGTTCGCGTTCCTGGCTTCGAACCGTAAATTAAGTTGGGGCATACTATGGAACCGGGTACTGACCCAGCGTTCCTGATCGTCCGCATCCCCTCTTGATGAATCGTTGGTAAAGGTTGTTGTACCGTCACCATTGTCGATCACGTCAATTTCAGTCGGCGGATCTGATGAAATCGAATAGGTCGCCAACTGATCGGAAACAACGGTTACGCCTTCATTTCCAGATCCATTGGCTGTCGGCGCCTCCCAGTCAATGTCTTTAAAAGTGAAGTCACCGACCACTGAAAGTGGGGCACCGTTTGAGGCGTCAATAAATTCGATCATCACATGGGCTGTATGCCCTTCGAATCCACTCACGCTATTACCTACAGTACGAGCCAGCAATATCGGGCCGCCATCGAAATCCGAGAATGTGACCGGCAGTTGGTCAGTAGTCCCGGTAGTAACATTGCCATTTTCATCAAACGTATCGACCAGTGTCAGTCTCAAATCAATGGTAATGGCACCATTATTGGCGGTCGCCGCGCCGGTATAGGTCACGCTGGATTGGCCCGCTTGTCCCTGAGGTACGACTGCAGTTTCACTCAAATTATCAAAGGTCTCGGTCCCAACGACAAAACCGTTATCGGTTTCCAACAATGTGCCCTGATAATCCGATGCCGAAAGCACTTGGGCTTCTATCGTTCCAACTTGTTTTTCCAAATCCCAATCGCCACCCGCAGCCGTGTTACCTGTCAGGTCATCAGAAGCTGCAACATCTGCACCCGTTAGTGCAGCAAGCGTATCAATCAGCTCTTCGCCCGACGCGTCGCCGGCAAGGTTACACCCGTAGAACAGCAAATCCGCTTCGGCCGTCAAGGCGTCAGCCCAGCCAGCAATTTCGGCCGCATGTCCACTCAGCGAGTTGGCATCCAGACGACTTGCTCCCAGTTGAATACTCCCTTCACTTCCATGCGAAAGCACATGGATAGCGCTGATAGATCCCTCGGCCTGGTCGAGGATTGCCGAGATTTGCGAAATCCCATCCTGCTCACTATTCAGCAAGCGAACTTCGTAGCTTCGATCTGGATTTTCTTCCAGGATACTGCTGATCAGAGCATCAGCATCTTCGACGTTGCTGTCGACCAGGATGAGTTCACGCGGCTGATCGCTCTGTGGCAGTTCGGCCGTCTGCTGGTCGATCGATTGTTGATTGTGCAGTTGTTCCTGAGAAACCAGCGGCTGCTCCATCGCTTCAGGCTGAATCAAAAATCCACCATCAGGAACCGCATCAAAAAGAACGCGATCTTCCAGACGTTCCATGAGGCTGCGGAAACGTTTTGCGTCGTGGGTCATAGCATTAACCAATTAATTACAGGCGAGATTAGGTTGATTTTGCCGCTCGGAGCAGGCGGATCCCATCGAAAAGGTAGCTCGAATTACCTGTTCAAGTTGAAAAATAAGCACAGCAGGCAGCCGATCGACAACTCGCCTATACCGAATTTCCGGGTTATAGGGATCAAGAAAGCGCGTTGTGTCTCACAGAGAATTCAGTATTTGCCGCCACCCAATCATCAAGAATTGCCAATCGGTTGTGCCGGTAATACAACAAATTCACAATCCGCGGGTCTTGCCGCTGAATTAAGTCCGATTGTGATGCTTAGTGGTCTCATAGCGGTCGAGTCAATATTGTGTTCAGTAGGCAGTATTCACAAGTTTCCAATAATTTACAGTCGATCACTTACAACGTTCGACGGAATTTCACCAGTTGTGAATAGAGACTGGATTAAAACAATTGCGTCGAACATTGCCATCAATATCAATTCCAATGACAACACAATCATGCCCATCTTGTTCACAGTGCGATTGGTCTTCTCATTGACTCTTGTCCTGGCTGTCCATTCGAGCCTGTATGCGCAATATCACGAGGACGTTTCGGTAAACTCGATTATTACTCAGTTGCAAAACGCGGGTTCACTTGAAACAGGCAGCAATATCGAACCACCCTGGTGGCAGACCCGGGTATCCGAGTCATTCAATGCAGATAGAGTTCGAGTCGAAGCTGGTGTTGATGAATTGTTGCGGATGGCGATCGCCAATTCCGCTAAGGTCAGTGTGGCGCGACACATCCCACAAATTCGCGAAACTGCTGTCGCCGAAGCTAATGCAAATTTCGACTGGAGTTCATTCGTCGACACGATGTGGGCAGATACAAGTGAACCGGTCGGTAGCGACCTGACCATCGGAGGCGCCGGTGGCACACGCTTTCGCGATCATAACTGGAACCTGACTGCCGGCATGCGTAGAAACACGGTTTCCGGTGGGCAGCTCGATTTTTCCCAGCAAGTGGGACACCAAAATAACAACTCAACCTTTTTTACGCCCAACAATCAAGCCACCTCGCGAATCGTCCTGGGTTATACGCAGCCCTTATTGCGAGGACGCGGAAGTTACTACAACACCAGCCTGATTTTGCTGGCTCGAATCGATGTCACGTCGGCCCATGAAGAATTTGGCCGCCAACTTCAGGCGCATTTGCTGGAAGTTTCAAGAGCCTATTGGTCGCTGTATCTGGAGCGTGCCAGCCTCGCCCAGAAAGTGAAACTCTACGTTCGAACACAGGACATCTATGACCAGTTGTTGAGTCGGCAGGCAATTGACGCGCAACGCACTCAACTGATCAGTGCCGAAGCCGCATTCAAATCTCGCGAGTCCGATTTGATCCGAGCATTGGCTGCGGTCAAAAACGCTGAAACTCGATTGCGATCATTGGTCAACGCACCCGAACTGGATGACAATGCCGAATCTCTCGAGCTGATTCCGGCCGACCACCCAACGGTGTTCTCGGTACCCACTGAAGTCAGTATCGAATTTGAGTCGGCAATGCAAAACCGACCTGAAATCCGCGCTGCCTTGCAGTCAATTCGCGCCGCCGGCGTTCGGCTGGATATGGCAACTCATGAAATGTTGCCCAAGCTCAACTTGATCACCCAAGCTTTTGTGGCCGGGTTGCGTGGCGGATCGGACTTCGGCAACGCTTGGATCGACCAATTCCGCGAAGGCGAACCCAGTTACTCGGTTGGATTCGAATACGAAATGCCGCTGGGCCGCCGAGGTGCTTCGGCGCGCCGCAGCAGACGCGAACTTGAACTTTCTCAAATGCAGGAAGAATACCGCAACACATTGCAATTGGTTCGTGCGGAAGTTGAAGTCGCTGTTCGGGAAGTTCAAACTGCTTATCAGGAAATGTTTGCCAAAGACCGTGCTCGAATTGCAGTGGAATCAGAGGCCGAAACTCTGGAGGCTCGTTGGCGCGAACTGGCTGACGGTGTCTCCGCCGGCCTGTCGCTGGAAGCTCTGTTGCGGGCACAGGAACGAGTCACCGATGCTGAATATGAGTTCGCGCGTTCGCAATTGACCTACAATCTGGCTCTGATCAACCTGCGGCATGCCAACGGCACACTGATTTCCATTGTAGATGGCCCAGCTGCCGTACAAACAGTCGTGGAGAATTCTGTCCTCCAACCTCAGCAGTCCACCGAGACTCAAGACGAGTACTTCATCGATCAGCCTGACAACGAACTGATCGAGATTGCACCCGACTACGAAAGTCAGGGCAATGATAACTTCATTCCGAATGAAGAACGGTAAGGTTGCCCGGGTGAACCAGCTTAGCTTTCACTGATTTCCGACCAGTCAGCACGGAAAGCTCCGCCAAACTGGTAAAACGGACCAATCGATGAACAGTAACTGAATTCGACCAGTACGGGCGGTGTTTCTTTTCCCATGGAATGGAAACTGACAATCGCCTGGCCAGTCTGAATTTCATCCGTCGCCAGCAATCCCACACCACCCACTGAAACGTCTTTGGTAACTCCCAAGACACGCTCGCCGACAGGTTCCAGCTTGTCCGAAACATACTGGATCGAAACCGGCAACTGGATTGGAAATCGCTGACTGATCCTTTGATCAGACGCTTTCCGCTGATGGACTTTCTGAATTATCTTGTTGACCATTTCAAAAATCTGCTCTGGACTTGCCAGGGCATTTTGATTGATTTGCTCTATCATGTTCATCTCCAACTAGTTTAAACAACGAGTCTCACTGGAATTTAATACTAAAATCCGTGCGACTCAACAATTTGATTTTTTAACCAACGAAAGCTCTTTTCCCATAGGTAGTCACCCATGCTACTGGAACGACCACGCAAGTGTGCCAGTCCAGTTTCACCAGCCCGCAAACCCAGACTGGTCTGTGGATCCAGTTCCAACCAGACTTGAACTCGAGGTTCAGTCAGCATCAACTCGCCTTCCAGTTCCGAAGTAGCACTCTCCTGCTCGACCTGATTTCTCTGCACGACATCCAATGGACCGCCGTAAGCGCCCGCGAATGCAAAGTGCGGCAAATCATCTCGGGCACGCGGAGTGAGCGACGCAAGCTTGGCTGACTTGAGTTGCGGTCTGCCCCAAATTCTCAAATCCACTTGGCTGTTTTCGGAGTTCGCAATGTGTCTGGCGTCGCTCTGTGAAACCAGCGCAATTGCTTCCTTGCACTCTTCAGTTCCGATTGAACATAACTCCGTACCCGCTTCCAGATGCGTGCCCAGTTTGCTGGCCAGGTCCCGAGCGATCAAACGGCCGGATTCAGCAGCATAGATCTTGAGTCGATCTTGCTTTCCTTGTAGTTCACCGAGCTGCTCTTCGAGCGATTCCTGGGCGGCTTGTTCTGCTTGCCATTCCGCGATTTTTTCTTGTTTCTTCAGCGATTTGCCGCGCAGTTTTGACTTGGCTACCTCACTGACGACCTGCGCCAGCTCGGCTTCCAGTTCACGGTTTCTGAGCACAACCAGCAATTCACCCGCCTGCACGGTTTGCTGATTGGCAACGTGTATCTCGGACACAAAGCCCGATGTCTCAGCTCGCACAACCGTTAGTGGTTTGTAGTCAACGATTATTGGCGCCGAAACAACCGAAGGTGCCGGGACCGTCACCGCCATCGCAACTGAAGCTGCAATCATCGATCCACAGACGAGGGCGAACCGTATTCGATTGGGTTTCTCGAATTCACTTCCGAACAAGGTGTATTTGGCCAGCTTGATAATTGGCAAGCCAGCCCACAACAGAGCAGCACCTCCAGCCACCAGCAAACCGACACCTTCCAGTAAATTCGCTGCTGCAATCGTCAACACCAGACACAACAGGACTTTCCAGGCCAGTGCGGCAAAACCGTAAGCCCGTATCACTTGGCCGTGAAAACCTGCATACTCCAGCGGCTTCGTTTCGCAGCCGAAGAACCATTGTTTGAATTTTCCCGATACATAGCGTTGACTTCGATTGCCCAGGTTCGGCAACTCCAACCAGTCAGCAAGCATGTGGTAACCATCAAAACGCATCAACGGGTTTGCGTTAAAAATCAATGTGTGCAGCGACGCCGCTATCATCACGTTGGCTGCATGGAAATTCAGTGCGCCTGGAGAAGTATTCGCCCAGACGATCGCTGCAATCGCAGCCAGAAATATTTCGACCAGCATTCCGGCAGCGGATGTCAAAATCCTCTGGTACTTGTTGGGGAATCGCCAAGCGCTGGTCACATCGACAAAGGGCATTGGAATCAACAGCAGAAACAGGATTCCACCTTTGCCGATTCGTCCGCCAAATCTTTTGCAAACCAGCACATGTGCAAGCTCGTGGATGCCCTTGAGAACGATCCACGTAACGGCCATCCAGATCAAATTATTGCGACTCAGCAAATTGAATTGTCCGACTTGATCCCAGGCCATCGCCAACGAAATCAATGCGTACAAACAAGTCGCGATCCAGACGATTGCGATTGGCCAACTGACCAGCCACCCCAGATACTTTTCGATCGCAGTTGTGAATCGATCCAGATCGCAAATCGGAATTCGGATCGAGATTGGATTCAGCTTTTGCACATTTAACTGTGCGTTTCTGGTTTCCTGTTGGTCTTTAAGCCGTTCTGTCGACGTGGAAGCCCGAGTATTCGCCAGTCCGGAATCCACCAGCCATTTGCACAGGTTGATCGCTTCCTGCTCGTCCAGTGCATTGCCTCCCACAAGCGAGCAGGTCTTGGCCATCGCCGAAGCCATGGTGGTTTCGCCATCCATTTGCGAAATGAAAGTGTACTCGGCCGAGCCTACTCGAAAAAACTGTGAACGAGATTCGTCTTCGATCAAATACCAGCTACCGCGGCGGCTGTGTTGGATCGCAAATTTCAATCCATCTTTGAGCCGCAAACGAGCTTGGCCCAAATCAAATGTTGTAGCGTCAGATTTTTGCATGGTTCATTACCACCAGGTCAGACGCGAAAGGATGAAGTTGGCTGGTTTGTGAAACAAGTTCCAACCCAGCGGATGTCGGTCGCAATCAATCCGTACTCGACCTTTCATGCCTGGTCGAAGTCGACCGTCCTGATTGTCAATTCTGATTTCTGCTACAAACACATTGCGAGCATCTCTAAGTTCCGATCTGGGCGCAATGGACTCGATCATTCCAGTGAATGAAGACGATTCGAAGCCGTCGACCCAGACTCGAACTGTTTGGTCGCTGCGAACATGCGCGATTTCGTCGGCGGGAATTGCAATCTCCACAATCAACTGGTCAATCGGGCCCACTTCAAACAGAGTTTGTCCTTGAGTCGCCGATGCGCCCACCGACTTTTCCAATGATCCAGACAAAATGATACCGTCGACTGGACTGCGCACTTCGATCTGTGCCTTTTGAAATTCCAGCAACTGCTGTTCTGCTTCCAGACTTTCAGCTTCTAAACCGGCCACCATCGACTTGGGAATATCACGATGTTTCAATTCAATTTCACGCAGCTTGCGAGCTTTTGCCAGATCCGCTTTTACGGTTGCCATTTGATAGGTTAGCGCTGTCCCGTCCATGCTGGCCAGTCGTTGACCTTGTTGGACCAGATCACCCGGCTCAACAAATCCCTCTTTGACGATCCCATCGAAAGGCGCGACCGCAAATCGGCGAGTCATCACATCCAGTTCACAAGTACAGCGAACTCGGTACTGCACAGGCAGAAGAAGAATTCCCAACAACACCGTGACGATTC
>CAZOXC010000041.1:0-11044 GCA_964583205.1 uncultured Pirellulaceae bacterium
TAGTTCATCGAGGGATTCAATGGCCCCCGCATACAAGTGTTGCCTCTCTCCGCATGCCAGTCCTGAGCGGCTCGTAATAAACCATGGGCAACTTGTTGATCATCGATGCATTCGAAGAACCCGAACATGCCCCGGCGTTCTTTGTAATAAGCGTTGTGAGCTCGGTCGATAATCGCGGCGATCCTGCCAGCAACCTGCCCATCTTTGAATGCCAAAAATGTCTGCGCTTCCGCCTCTTCATAAAACGGATGTCGAGCAAAATTGACAAGCTGCTTTTGACGATGGCGGAGCGGCGGAACCCAATTCTCATCGCCGGCATACAAAGTCCACGGGAAATTCAAGAACTGCTTTTGCTGCTGCCGATTGGAAACCGATACAATCTCGAAATGAGATGGCGATGTTGAATTTTCCAAGGTATCGTTCATAAAAGCGTCAGTCAGCAATGCAGATTCGAAACGTCCGGGCGTTTGCAGGAATGGCACAAAATCAAGCCAATGGTGATGCCCAATTCGAGTCCTGTCCGGATACGTTCCACCAAAACGATATTTTTACCAAAAAGCCGACTATAATACACCCATGCCCGATCAAGTCACCCTAACTGGAGCCACCGGATTTGTTGGAAACAATCTGGCACGTCGTTTGGTAGAACTTGGGTTTCAGGTCCAATGTCTGGTAACTTCAAGTTCCAAGCGAGAGTGTTTCGAGGGATTACCAGTAGAACTGGTTGAGATCAATTTGGACTCTCCAGATTTGGCAAAATATATCGCAAACAGCAAGTGCCTTATTCACTCGGCTGGTTTTATCTGGCTGGGTAAATCCAAGCTGCAAAAGAGTCGCCAGGTCAATGTCGAGCTGACTCGATCTGTGGCACAAGCCTGTCAGCAAGTTGGCTGTCGAATGATTCACATCTCCAGTGTCGATGCTCTGGCGGCATCTGACAGCCCGGACCAGACACTGGATGAGTCAGATTTGCTCCCGCTCAAATCAAGTTCCTCGTATTCGACCACAAAACAAGAAGCGGACCACGTGGTCCTGCAGTTAGTGGACCAGGGGCTGGATGCTTTGATTATTCACCCAAGCTTCATGCTGGGTCCCTGGGACTGGAAGCCCTCGTCGGCACAAATGATGATTCCAATTATCAAGGGCTTTGTGCCCTTTGCGCCGGGTGGCGGATTCAGCGTCGCCGATGTACGAAATGTTGCAGAAGGCATCGTGAACTCGATCGAACAAGGAAAATCGGGCGAGCGTTACATCATGGCGGGCGTCAATTTGCCTTACCTGGAACTGTGGCAAAAATTCGCCGCATTGGTCAACAAAAAATGGCCCAAGTGGCCGATGTCAAATTCGATGGCGAAAACCGTCGGCCTGATGGGAGACCTTCCTCGCTGGGTCACCGGTTGGGAAGGCCAGATCAATTCTGCCTCGTTGCAAATGAGCCAGCGCTTCAACTACTACAGCAGTGCCAAGGCTAAACAACATCTTGGATTTCAAGATACCGATCTTGATCAAACCATCCACGACGCCTATCAGTGGCTTAAAGAATACAACTACATTTAATTCTTTAACGATTTAACCTGGTAGCGATCGTAAAGCGACATGAATCCCTCACGCATGTTGCCACCGCACTCGACAAACACTTGAAGCGCTTCTGCATCGTTTACCGTTAGCCGACTACCGGTTTGCGCCTGCAGTCGCCCCGCCAACTCAACAAACTTTTCCGAGCTTGGGCTTAATCGGGCCAGCACGGGCAAGCCGGCGATCGATTTGTGACTCGTAATCAGCAATAGCATGCGCTGCTTGCGACAAAACTGCTGGATCGCAGCACGAGCCAACCATCCGAATTGTTCAAACCCGTCGATCACCAGCAATTGCGGTTGAACCGTTGAACCGGTCTGCAAAGTCATGATCTCTTTGAGCCCTGATCGGCAAACCAGATGACGGACTTCGATTGAATCGAACTGACTTTCACGCAACAGGCTGGCTACCAAAGTGGATTTGCCACTTCCGTGCGGCCCCACGATTTGCCCCTGGCCGCAAATCTGCAAAACTCGGATGATTCCCGACAACTCAATTTCATCGGATTCAAACTGGATACTTCCCGGCTTGATATATCTTGTCGAGAACGGGTTTACTTGAACTCGGCTCATACTTGCTCCGGTCCTTCACTGTTCATCTGGCCAAGCGGGTATAGGTTCAACTCCGTTTCCAATTGTTCTGGCGCTATAGTGTTGCCCAGAATGAATTCACGTTCGTTGATTACCTGCCGCCCTTTGGAGAAAAACATTTTGACTCGAATCTGCCATTTGATTTTGAGCAGAAAGCCGGAATACGACAGTGGGCTGCGAGGCATTTTTGTTTGGATTCGGTGAGCCGATCCAGCGGTTTGCAGTTCCAGCTCGCGGCGACTCATTCGTTTAAAAAAGTGGACTCCGATATCTTCACTGCCCTTGCCTTCCGTTACCCACACGATGCTGGTTTCAATTGCCTGTAATTCATCCAGAAACTGCGAGGGCACCTGGTAAGAAAACTCCATGTTCTCTCCGGCGTTGACTTGAAAGCTCCCCTCTTCGAAATCGAATTTGACATCACTCATTGTTTTCGTTCGCCTTTTTTTCTGCGGGGCCTACCAACAAAGAAAAAGTTCGCAATTGGTCTGGCCAGCCGCGAGAGGTAATCAAAACCGACAAATTCCAGATCACCTGATTGTTGGCCGAACTGAACGAATGCATTGCGTCTTCGGCAATTCCAATTTCGAATTCAGCTTCGAGGGGTTGGCCTTGTTGAACCTCGATACCTCGTTTTCGAAACACACGTTTGCCAAAAACCTTTTTAGACTCGCTTCTCAAATCCGTTCCGTCGCGAAAGGTTGCCAACTCCACGCAATTCAGTATCACGTCAATCTTTTTCAACCGAACTCGACCGCCTTGAATCAACAAAGCCTTGTAGGTCTTGCCCGGTCGCAAAGGATATTCTTCAATTTCAAGTCGAGTGCCTCGAATTCCTGTCACACTCAACAACTGCCGGATAAAAATTCGAAAGGAAAAAGCGCAACCTACCAGCAAGGCAGCGTTTAAAAACGCGCCCAGCAAGTCAATCCTGCCCTCACCCCATGAGGTCCAGGTAATAAAGGTCGCGCCCGAAGCCACGATTACAAACAGCAAAGCCAGGCCAAAGGAAACAATCAAATTCCAGTGAAGCTGCTGCTTTTGTTTCAAACGGAATCGCAGTCGAGTTCCCGGAATCAGCGTCCAGGCAAGCTCCACCGGCACGGCAGGCCAATCTTCGGCCACCGGTTTCACTTCGTTCAGCAAGTTGATTTCGCGGGCTCGATTGACAAGCGCTTCACGTCGTTCTCGCGAGGCACCTTCATTCCAGAAGATTCGCAGGATTCCCAGTGTGCCTGCCAGATTCAAAGCCAGCGCCGCAGCGAACTGGACGGAGAACAGCAGCCATTGATGGGGTTCTCCAGCCGCCACGGTTCGCCATTGTGAAGCCACCACCAGAATGACGATGGCCAAACCGAACAGCATCAATAAGGACATCAAAATGACCTCGTTGACACCGCGCACCCATTGCGCACCGGTTACCCGGCTACCTTTTTTCTTGACCGTCAAAGGGAAGCGTCGTTTCACGTCAGCCAGTTTACCATCTGGACGTCGTTCACGACCCGTCTGAAAATTTCAGACGCGAGAATTCGACGATATTTCAACGAGCTGAGTCACCGAGGATTGCTACTGCGGAAGCCATCCCGATGAAAACCGACCGCTTCCAATGCCTTGAATACTTCCTCAAGTGTCTTCTCGCCAAAGTTGGAAATACTGAGCAATTCAGCCCGAGTCGTATTCAGCAGGTCATCCACCGTAAAGATACCTTTTTCCTCAAGGCAGTTGGTGGTGCGAACGGTCAGCCCGATCTCGGCTGTACTCATTTCGAGCTTTTCCTTCATGTCTTTCAGCTCTTCATCGTGCTGACTAATGGGTACTCGAGTCTTCGCCATGGGGGTCCCTCCCAAAATCAGATTTAATTTCTTACGGTGATTCATTCCGCGAAATTGCATTCACCGATTCTTTTTGCCGCGCCCAGACTAGTCAAGTCCTTGAGCGACAAGTCACTTAATATAACAATTATGGGATGCAATCCGAGTACCCTTGGATGGCTTTGAGATTTCCTCGCTAGCAGGACCGAAACATGACCCAGGCCGCAGTCGACAATTTGGTGGCGAATCTAAACGAAAGTCAGCAACAGGCCGTGGCCTTTGGCCGAGGACCGCTGTTGGTTCTGGCCGGACCTGGAAGTGGAAAAACGCGAGTTTTGACTCATCGAATCGCCTTTCTAATCGCTCAGCAAGTCGATTCAGGCTCCATTCTGGGCCTCACGTTCACCAACAAAGCTGCCGACGAGTTGAGTAATCGAGTCGAATCATTGTCGCCCAATCATCGCGCCTGGACTGGCACGTTTCACAAGTTTTGTGCGCGGCTGCTGAGAATTTACGCGCCCTACGTTGGCTTGGCTGAAAATTTCACGATCTACGATACTTCGGATAGCCGACAAGTCATCAAAGATGCACTTGAACGGGCCGAAATCAAGTCCAGTCAATATTCGCCAGATAAAATCGCCAACGAAATCAGTCGCATCAAAAGCGCTGGAATCCTGCCTCATCAAATGGAGGAAAAATCGCGCAACCATTTGATGGAAGCGGCGCAGCGAGTTTATCCCGTGTACCAGGATTTGCTGCAGCAAAGTAACGCGGCCGATTTTGATGATCTGTTGCTCTATATCGTGCAACTGCTCTACGAAAACGAGGAAATTCGGCATTCTCTTAACCAACGATACGATTACGTGCTGGTCGATGAATACCAGGACACGAATCAAGCACAATACAAAATCCTCCGCGGACTGTGTTCCGCCAATTCCAACCTGATGGTTACCGGCGATCCCGATCAATCGATTTACGGTTGGCGAGGTGCCACGATCAGCAATATTCTGCAATTCGAAAACGATTTTGAAAATGTCACCACGCTCCGCCTGGAGCAAAACTATCGCAGCACGGCAAATATCCTGGCATCCGCCGACCAGTTAATTTCAAACAATGCCAAGCGAAAAAACAAATCGCTGATTACCGACAACAGTGCGGGCGATCCAGTGACAATGGCGGGCTTGCCTTCGCAACAGGAAGAGGCCCGCTTTGTTGCAGAAACCATCGCGCACGAGATTCACAATAACGGAAAATCACCAAAAGACTTTGCAGTATTCTATCGAGTCAACTGGCTTTCCCGTTCGATCGAGAACATGTTGCGAACCTACGGAATTCCCTATCAAATCGTGCACGGCCTGGAATTTTTTGCTCGCAAGGAAATCAAGGACATCCTGGCCTATCTGCACTTGCTGAATAATCCCAGTGACAGCATTGCGATTCAGCGTGTGATCAATGTCCCGTCGCGACAAATCGGCAAGATCACGATGACTCGACTCAAAAACTATGCAGCCGAAAATCGGATCTCGATTCTGGAAGCGGCCAGACACTGCGGGACGATTGACACTATTTCAAAAGGCGTAGCTGCCAAGATCGCCAAATTTGTCGCTCTGTATGACAAGTTATCTTTGGTTCGCGAAGAACGAGTAGAAGCCGTCATCGGACACGTAATTTCGGCAACCGGCTACAGAGATTATCTATTGAAGGATGGCGACGAAGAAGGATTTCAACGAGCCGCCAATGTGGACGAGTTGCTCAATTCGGCTCGAGAATTTGACATCTTGCTGGATGATGAAAGCAATCTGGAACGGTTTCTGGAGCAAGCGATCCTTGTCAACGATACCGACGCCTGGGAGCAAACGTCCGAGCGAGTTACTTTGATGACGCTGCACGCTGCCAAGGGACTTGAATTTCCCAACGTGTTCATCGTGGGTCTGGAAGACGGGATCCTTCCACACGAGCGAAGTCAAAATGATCCTGATCAGATGGAGGAAGAACGCCGTTTGTTGTTCGTGGGGATCACGCGAGCCATGGAGCAACTCTGGCTCACTTACGCCATGACGCGATTCAAGCGTGGCTCAAACTGGCCGGCGATCGCCAGCAAGTTCCTGACAGAATTGCCTCGTGACCAAATGCAATTGATGATTCCGAAACAGACTCGGTACAACTTGTCTCAGGGATACGACAATCAATCCGACGATTTCGATTCTCGCGAATATGATCCGGACTCTTCGGCCAGCACGGATTCGTTCGAGGAGTCACGTCACGATTACCAGTTGTCTCCAATTCGGACCGCCGCCGAAATGCTGAATTCCACGGCCGAATCGGCGGAAGTCGAGCCGCTTCCGCAAGTTCATCCGGACGAATTCCAGTTTGAAATGCTTGTCAATCACCCAGAATATGGCACTGGAAAGATTGTTGCCTTGAGCGGTGAGGGCAAGAAACGCAAAGCAAATGTCGAGTTTTTCAATGGAAAATCCAGCGCATTCGTTTTGCTACATTCAAAATTGCGGCCAATTTCAAGGGATGAATGATTTGAATACTGGCGGCCTCCCGGAACAAAAGCTTGACCCAACTGGCTAAGATATATTTTTGGTTTTGCCTCGTCCTCTGGACCAAATTATGTACGAAGATTATCCAGTCGTAGAACTGCAAGGTTCTGAAACTCCAGAAGAAATTTGCCAGATCGCCTATCAACTGCGATCCGAAGGTCGTACCCAGGAAGGCGCGCAAATTCTGTTCCATGGGATGAATATTTATCCCAATCATCCCTTGCTGCACAATGGACTTGGGATCATTTACAACCTGGAAGAAAAGTATGACGAAGCCATCGCCCAGTTTACATTGGCGATCAATTTGAACCCAATGGATTACGAGCTGGTCGAAAACCGGGCTCTCTGTTACGTCCTGGGTAAGTACCACGAAGCAGCTTTGCAGGACATTTTCTATCTCAAGAAAATCGGACCTCAATACTGGGGCGGTTACTACAACCATGGCCGGTTGTATTACGAACAGGGCGACCTGGACTCAGCAATTCGGGAACTTGAACACGCTCACCGCCTGGATCCATCTCAGTTTCGACCGGTACTCATGTTGGCAATCGCTCAATACGATCGGCATGGAGCATCCCATGGCATCAGTTACTTGCAGCAGATCATTGAAACTTACCCCAGGTCGCCCGACTTGCGAATTCAATTGGCTATGTGGTTGCACAAAGCCGCTCAAACCAAGACGGCAATGAAACAACTTGCAATCGCGCTCAAACTGGATTGCTATAGCATTGGTGCGTACAAGGCGATTGCGGAAATTTATCTGGATGTCAAGAAATACGACAAAGCACTTGAAAACATTGGATATGCTCTGCAATTGAATCCGGATGCGACCGGCCTGTTGTTGTCGAGTGCAAAAATTCGTTCTGCCGCCGAAGATTTCCTGGGAGCAAAACAGGACTTGGACCGCGTCATCGAATACGATCCAACGGACCCGGAACGATATCGCCATCGCGCCGAACTGTTTTTTGATCACAAGAGTTATGATTTCTGCATCACCGACCTGGATTTCATTATTGCCAACACGGAAGACAATCGAAACGAAAGGATGATGCGAGCATTCTGTAAACGCAAGCTTGGCTATACGGATTCCGCCAGGGAAGACGAAACTCCGGTGAAGGAATATTACCTGGATCGATTCAAGACCGTCGCCAGGAGCGGGCAGATTGTTTACGCGCACCTGGTAAGGGCACCAGAATCGCTTTTCGAACCAGGCTTTGACTCGCAACCTTGCGCAGTTGTGTTTTCATTCGAAAAAGAACTAAACCGTCGGCACGATTATCTGGCAGATATTGTGGATGAGCTGGATACGATCAAAAACCACTCGATCATGCTGGACGGCCACCAGGTCGTGGCCGAGTTTTTCGACTTCGATAATCCCCAAGAGTATAAGCGACTATTGCTGCCGGAAGATTTTGGAGAGATTCACCAGGTTTACATCGCCCATTTGATGCTGTTTCGACCCTTCATTCGTGACGGGTTCCTGGAAGCGAAGCAAGTCCTGCCCTGTATTGCCGAAAAAGATGATCCACAGCGTCTGGAGTTGATTCCCTATCAAGTCATTGACAAGAAACGCAAACAATCCAAATAGCGGATCGTTGCTTCATCGCCAACTAGTCATCGCCAACTATTCATCGCCCACCTTTAGTCGCCAGCTAAGGGCGTGAATCGCGATCGCAGCAAGGTCGTTTCGACATCTCCCGAAACCGTAAAGACAGAGCCATCAGCGTAAGCCACGATAAACCCTTGCGGTCTGGCATCCCCTAGTCCCCGCAAAGGATTGTTATAGTCAAATTCCCAATCCTGTGGTGCAGTCCAGGGCACGGCCAAGTTCGGATTTACTTCCAATACCATGATCGTTTGCGAAAGCCCATCCAGGATCGATTCCAATCTAACTCGTTGCCCCGGAATAAAGAGTGGTACAACCCGTGGATCAATTTCGTCAGTCGTCATTGTTGTGCTGGAAGCTACTGGAACTTGAATCTGCGTGTATCCTGGTTCCAGTTCGTGATTCAGCGAGGCATACACATCCGGCATTTTTTCCAACAATGCTAGATTGTGCGGACTATCCCAGGGTTCATTGTGGTTAAATAACTCGTATAAATTGTTTTGATTGATAAAAGGCAGTATCGCAACTCGCCAGCTCAACATAGTTCCGCGGTCCGGTTCGCTACCTTCCGAAGGCGGCAGTTTTCGGAATGTATCACTGTAGCTGTGCATTCCAAACGAAATTTCGCGCATATTGTTTCGAGTTTCTTCCATTCGAGCTACTTCTCGGATTTGCGCAACTGCAGGCAGCAACAATGCGAACACGATTGGGATAATCAATAAGCATCCCAGGATTCCCATGACCACTCCGGCAATTGCCATGCCCTTACCGCCAAGCGCACCATTGCTCTTGTTAATTTTGGAAATCGCCAATGCTCCAGTAATCACTGCGATGATACCGGTGATGAAATTACAGACCAAACTCAGAATACCGGTCACCAAACTGACAACCGCCAGCCCACTGGTCTGAGGGCTGCCGGAATTAGGTTTCTGCGGAGCGGCTGGTTGGAATGTTGTTGGAGCCTGGTCTGGTTTTTGTTCAGGTTGAGGATTGAAGGGAGGCGGTGTGGCAGACATCGATAAAGTCTTTCTGAATGGTTTGAGACGCTGATTACTCTAGCCTACCAAAGCCAAGTGTTAAATCAAGCATTTGCCATTAGCGCGTAAAAAAAGCGAGCCAAATCTGGCTCGCTGAATTGTTTTGAATTACTTTGCGACGCTTAGTATTGACTGCTGGGCCCAAAGTCCAGATCCCCGACCATATGGAAGTGGTTATGGTCAATGTACAGCACTTCAACCGAATCTTCGTCGACTAGAGTGTGTGGGAATGGCCATCCGACAATTTTACGCTCGGTAAAGTAAACGGTGCACTTGTAATGAGCATGGTGCAGTTGAACTGGACCGATTAAAGGAACCACTCGAGGCGGGTCAACGTAGTCAGCAATTTTATCCTTGATAATGCGAACGTTGTTGCGTTGCACTTCATGCAGGAATGGCCAACCACCTTGCACAGGTCGAGCTCGTTCCAATGCCCACCATACCTCATCATCCGATGGAGGATCCAGTGCGATGGCTGGTGCGCCAGAAGTGATCGGACCCATGATTGGGACGCGACCATAGCGTTCATGGACGTGGAACCTGTCCTCATAGGATTTCTGCAGATACGGAGAAACCGGAATTGGAATACTTAGAATCCCAAGCGTTGGTCCGTTGGTTGCAAAACAGCCCGTGAATAACATTACGGATGTACATCCCAGGATCGTGACTGCCAAAGCATATAAGCTTCGTCTGTAGGACATTGTTTTTTCCTCTGTTGACAGATTAAGTCTTAGGATTGTTATCGAGTTAAACTGTGCGGAACTTGCGGATTTTTCCTGATATGTGGGTAATTCGCGGAAATGCCGAATCCCCCCGAATCAGGTGCTGGCTAACAACTGCTGTCAACAAGTATTGGCTCGCAAATTCCGGTATCTAAGGCGGACAGCTTCCGCGCACAGGCGACTTGTAATGGCGCAGTGTTCAACCTCTGGCGATCCAAACCACGAAAAAAGCCCTCGTCAGAAATTCTGACAAGGGCTTTGATTTGCAGGCAGGTTTTTAAACCTTATTTGTTGTGGAAGTCCAGCATCCACCAACCATCGTCCCATTCGAGGGTCACTTTACGCCACCCAAGAGGTACTTGTGGATAAGGATAGAAAGGACCAATGTAAGGCCAAGCTGATGGCGAATGTTGTTTTGGATAGGTAACTGCACCGTAGTTCGGATGAGCAGCGTAACCTGGCCAAGCGTATCCTGGCAGCGAAGGATTATCAGCCTGGATGCCAGCACCACCACCGTATGAAATCGGCATTGGATTTTGTTGTGCCGACAACGGAGCAGCATTCATCTGCACAGGTACCTGTGAAGAAATACTTGGAGCAGGGCTGTTGTAAACTGGCGAAGGAGTACTGTAGCTTGGTGCTGGAGTACTGAAACCAGGTTCTGTTGTACTGAATCCCGGTGTTGGTGTACTCAAGTTCGGAGCTGGAGTACTGTAGGCAGGAGCTGGAGTGATGTTCGTCGGTGCAGGTGTATAGTCCTGCGTGTACGAAGCTTGTTGGTATTGAGGATCGCGACTGCTAGTCATACCTGCAGCTCGAACCTGAATGTCATCAACAACTTGAACTACACCCAGGTTTTTTGCACGCTGAGCTGTTCGTAAGACAAGATTCTTTTGTTGCTGATTCGCAACGAATCCCTGGTACCAAACCGTTCCGCGGTCAACTCGCAAGTTCAAATGAAATCCTTGCAGGTTCCCGCGCTGTTGCTCCACTTTGAGCTTGTTCGAAATATGTTCGGCAATGGCCTGATCGTCACCATCAGCGGAGCCGGGGACCAGGGCGGCCATCATAGCGATCGCCAATCCTAGTAGTAAACGTCGCATCGTTTCCCTCCTGAAATGTTCGTTGAACCACGTCGAGCGGCAATTTACTTT
>CAZOXC010000042.1:0-11005 GCA_964583205.1 uncultured Pirellulaceae bacterium
GACATGAGGCTTTTTGGTGATTTACCGGTCGGCGGCCAACATGGTTTTTACGCTAGGCCTTCGGCACACCTCAACAAAATCTACATACATACAATTCTATTGCACGTGCAACAATCATTACTAATGCCGCCTTAGAGACGTGCGCAGCAGGCAGCGTTTCACCGAAACCCAATCGTCCGTTAGCCGCAATCTTTGCAGTGTCCCCGCAGCAGGATTTCGGTGACATCGCCAAACTCCTGGCTCAGTCGCATGCTTCCTGCTGTGAGCTTGACCTGGTCCATGCAGGATACAGTTCCACAATCCACACAGACAAAATGAGGATGCGCTCCGTGTTCATCGTCACGTTTGGATACCAACTCAAAGCGCCAAGCTCGATCTCCGAGTTCGGTTCTGCGAAGTAATCCGGCGTTAGCCATGTCGTTTAAGTTGCGAAACACGGTGGCCTTGTCGACGCCCAGTTCATGTAACTCTTCGGAAACTTCTGCGTGAGTTAATGGAGAACTGGCACCATGTAATAACTTAAGCGTTGCCATCCTCGCTGGCGTTGCGCGTAGCCCTGACTCGCGGATGGCCTGCCTAATGGACTCCGATTGGTTTGACAAGTTGTCTGATTCTTGATGCTTCATGACCCCGACCATCAATCACGCGTAATAAGTAGGACTATCCTACCACACAAATACCATAAGTCATCATCGGAGTCTCCACAGAAACGAGCAAGAGGATTGGCGCAACGGTTGTTCGCATGGGCTTTGCTTTTGATTTCTCGAAAGAGCCATTGATTTCTGGAAAGAATGGAATGTCCGGAACAAAGATTAACGCTCGCGATCCTTAAACGTGGTTTGCATTCGCGCATAATACTCCTTGAGTGCCCTCACAACTTTTCAGTTTCTTAATTTCCGAGCACAGTCCAATCGACAATTTCGGATCACGAGCGTTGTTGATCGACAGTCCAACGACAATTCCTTTGGTGGTAACTGCAATTCACCACGCGTTCTGGAAGGCAATCGCTGGATGGTGGCGTTTCATCTAGTTTAGCGCAACATGTCCCAAGCAAACCGACCCGATCAAGGTTATCATACCTGCCCGAATATAGTTCCATGGAGGTCGCGAAAGCCGGGAACACACCAAGCACTCGGAAATTCTAACCGAATCACCAGCGGCACAGCAAATGAGTGGAGCCAGCAGTTGCAAGTCGATTGCAAATGCACTACAACGGAAAAACGTGACTCACGTTCAAGTTTCTGCATCTAAAAGTTTAGGGTTTGGCATGTTCAAACAATCATTGTCATTGCCGTTAAAAGCGGCTATCACCGCCTTCGTAATCGTTGCTTCCTCTCTTTCAATTCTGCCAACCGCAAAGGCACAGCATGGAGGCTCGGAACAGTTAATTCGAGTCACCTGGCAGGATGCAAAAGACAAATCGCTTCATTGGGGAGAATTTGTCAAAGTCGGACCCAGCATTGTGTTTCAAAACCAGGGGAAGGTTGCCGGTTTTCCCACGCTAGGTGACAGCCAGAGCCTTGGAACCATGAAACGCATTGATAACATGCTGGTGCTGGGCGTCCGAGGCGGCTCTCAAGGCCAACCGCAAGGTGGATGGCTGGCCGTTGACTTGAAGGTGACCGAACAACTTCATGGTGACCACTCGGATTACACCTACGGCGATGCTCCACATGTAACACTCACAGCCCTTAACGATTCAAGAAAGTACCCGATTCACTTGTACGAGTACAATAAAGAGTTCTACATGGCCAACGATCCGTTAAACGGATTTACACGGATTGATCCGAACAAACTCATGGCCGGCGGTGACGATGCACTGGGCGTTTTTTATCGTGGAGGTGGTGGTCACATTACCATGGCTGCAGTCAACAAGAAAGTTGGCTACTCTACCTGGATGGGCTCAACCGAATCTGGAAAAGGGAAGATCGACGTCATCGATCTTGCCAAACCAGGCGAAGGCTCCATTGCTTACTCGATCGAATCACCAACGCCCGGATTACATGGCGCGATTACAAACAGCGGACGGGTATTCATGGCACCTGCCGATGGAATCGTGTGGGTGGACGCCGATCTTGATTTGAGCCAATCGGCCGAATCCGTGAAAATCAATCACCTGTCCCTGGGCAAGAATCCGCAGGATGAACAGCCTTATCGAACGGGCGCATTTACCGACCACAAAGACTGGGTGTTCTTTCTGGCTGGTGAGGATAAAGATGCGGGACTCTACATGATCCAAGCCTCGGCCTCGACGCCATCAGTCTCGAAGCTGCTGATTGAAACCAAGCCCGGTTTGCGTTTGGGGATGCCAGAATGCGTTACCGCGCTCAGCGGCAGAGATTACGCGATGGCGTTTCAGTCAAAAAGGGCCGGTGATGCGGTCGAACAGTTGACGATTATTGACCTCGACCCAAATCAGGACCGGGACTTTTCCGATGCGAAGATCCAAACATCAATTGATGTTGGAAGCGGTTTAGTTGAGGGATATCGGTCTTATCACTCGATTAGTTTCTGTGATGACGAGGCGTATGCTGTATTTACCAACCCAGCGGACGGCGAGATTTGCTTGCTTTCGCTCGACAAACTGAAAGTTGTCAGTCGCCAAAAGGTAGGTGGAGTCCCAACGGGTATCATCGCGATCGGCGGAGAAGCAAGTAAGCACTAGAGCGAATCTAAGTTTCCACGTGAGCGGCAAGGCGCTAGCCGCCGGTATTCGCGTGGCAACGAACCGACGCTAGCGCCTCGTCGCTCACAAAAGTCCGATCTAATTTCGCCTAAACTATTCAGGCGGAATCGTAGCCGCTGTTGGTTCCGGTTAAAGTGTACTGAACCCCGTACTACGAACACAAATTTTGGGAGGTCAATCAAAATGCGGCAAAGACCGTCGCAAACCACGACTGCCCTCGGCACCACTGAAAAATCAAACTCATGATGTCTCGATTTGCATCAGTGACGCGCGCGACATTTCGCAAAGAGCTGCGGCTATTGCTCAGAGATCGTCTCTGCGTAGCGTTGTTAGCTTGCTTTTCAGTTGGCTTGGCATGGTCAAGTTGGAATACTAATTCGCGTTGGCATGAATTTGCAAACCAGCAGGTTGAAGGTCAATCTGCTGCTCGCGAAGCGTGGTTGTCACAGTCTACTGTCAATGCACACATGGCGACCCATGTTGGCCAAACGGCTTACAAGCCGGTTTCTCCATTGAGTGGATTCGATCCCGGTGCTCTTGCCGATTTCGGTTCGACCATCTTTCTGCAATCGCACCTTCAATCAACGGCCAGGAAAAAACCGCGCGAAAATTCGGTCGACCTCCTGCAAAACGAAGGCTATTCACCTGCCGTTTTGTTGCAACTCGTTGGTCCACTGCTGATTATTGTATTGGGAAACGCTTCGATTGCCCGGGAGAAAGATGGTGGAACGCTTTCAATTTTGTTGACGACCGGATCGTCCTGGCCCGCGATTGCAATGGGTAAAGGAGTGGCCGTCTTGCTCGTCTTGCTCCTTGTCGCGATTCCTGGGTTGATGGTACTGGCACTCCCATGGTTTGAGAGTAGTCAATGGATGCACTCAACCGATCTATTTGTCAGGCAAGCTATCATCTTTGCCACGTTGATGACTTATTACGCTGGTTGGATTGGCGTATCAATGTGGGTCTCGTCGAAATCAATCTCGATGACGGGAAGTTTTTCTCTTTTAATAGCGTTGTGGAGCATCTTCGCACTTGTGATGCCGCGTATTGCGGGCGACGTCGCAACGTTTGCATCGCCTCTGCCAACAAGTGCCGAGATTCGCGTGGAAAAGGAAATCGCGATTCATGACGCGAATCAATCCAGCATTGAAAAGGCAAAGGCGGACCGGGTGCTTGAAGCCAGATTGCTGGAGGAATTCCAAGTCGATCGGGTTGAGGATTTACCCATTGATATGGCTGGCGCGCAAATGATTGATCAGGAGGCCCACGCAAATCGGCTCTATGATGAAATCGACCGCCGCGTCAGGAAAGCCACGAATCAACAAAATGAAATCATTGATGGATTTCAATTCGCAAGCCCCTATCTGGCGATGAGAACGGTCTCCTCATCTTTGTCTGCGACCGACCGAACCCATCATCTCGACTTTGTGAATGCCGCGGAAGGCTATCGAAGACAATTTGTAAATGACTTGAATCTCGCGGAAATGAACCATCAAGGCCCGGGGAGTTCACCCGAAGATCGCCGCCTTTTTTGGAGCCGAGTTTCAGAATTTCATCCAGACTTTGTCTCGGTACAAGAGGACGTCAAACGTTCTTTAGCCGCCTTAATCTTAATCACCCTATGGGCAATTGCAGCGGTAGTTGTCTCGTTTTGCTCTCCTCCAAAAATCAATCAGACACGGTAAGATTTTGGGTATGGAAAAGAGAGGCAACACGATCGAGAAACCCGGATTGTTGCGGCTGGCTTACTGGGAATCGCTGTTGGCACTTCGTTCGGGCGACGTACGAATCGCGTTGGTCGTATTCTCGTTACTATTATTCGTGGCGATGATCCTTGGAGTAATTCGGACTCAAGCAAGGCAAAACAATGCGCGATTGGCTGAGCAAGAAAACCGTCTGGTCAAGAAGATTTTTCGTGATGTCCTGAAAGGGACAATAGACTCAACCGAGACAACCGAAGACAAGTCGTCAAGAAAGTCTCGATTGACAAAACAACTTCGAATGTCGGCCAAATCTCCTTACCTTGTCAGTCATGCCAACGATCTTTGGAACGCCTCTTTGTTGCCGTCCCCATTGTCAGCACTTTCGGTCGGAGCCAGCAGTAAGGCATGGCCAGACCTTTATCCAATTCAAGGGTTTTCACTTTCAAAAACCCTGCAACGGAGTGAACAGACTCGACCTGATGCGACCGTGTATGGTCCTTTTGATACGACGTTCGTGATCATGGTCATCACACCGTTAGTCATTATTGGGCTAACGTTTAACGCTTCCTCGCATGACCGTGAATCTGCTTTACAAAGTCTCATCGTCGCACAAACTTCGAGTCTCGGGCGATTGATGGCGGTGCGTTGCCTGGTTCGAGCAGCCTTGTTAATTGGATTGGTAATCGGCATCGTCAACGGCACTCTATTGATTGCATTCAAAGATCAATTCGATTGGAACGTTGTGCTCAATTTGGCAGTTTGGAATGTCTCAGCTTCACTCTATATGATGATTTGGGCGGCGTTCAGTCTGTTCATAAACTCATTTGCCAAAAGTTCATCCGCCAATGGCGCGGCACTTTTGCTCCTATGGGTGATCCTTGTACTACTCATACCGAAATTTGTTTCAAGCGCGGTTCAGGAGGCTATTCAGACGCTCCCGGAAAGTGAACTTGTCGACCGAGAAAAGAGCTCTTTCGATCACGCATCAGAGAATGCCGACTCGCTTGTAAAGCGTTTTAAATTGGAACATCCCAACATTGAAATTCGTTTAGATGATGAGCAACAAATGACTCTCGCGAGATATTTGCTGGCTCACAACGAAGCTGGCAAGCTGGCACCTGAAAACGTTGCTGCTCACTACTCAGCTCAATCAACGCGCGCGAGTTACCTGAACTATTGCGACTGGATATCGCCTGCGATTTCGTTTCGAAATCAATCGGACCAATGTTCCGGGAATAGCGAGCGAGCCTTCATCGCTTTTTCAGCTCGAGTGGCAGAAATTCATGCCCAGATTGGTGAAGTCTTTTTGCTGCCTGGCATTGCGAACACTGAATGCACGTTAGAAATGATTGAAGCACTACCGGCTCTTCAAGAATCTGAAATTCCCAAGACGCCTTCTTTTCAAAATTCAATTCATTCGATCGGATCCATGTTTATTTGGCTAATAATTTTGGTAAGCCTTGGTACACGGCAATTTCGCACGAAGTTTTCGAGCGTTCAAAACATAGGGTTGTCAAAAAACTAGGAATTAAAAATGCTCGAAGCGAAACAATTGACGAAAAGGTACGGTGAACGACTGGCGTTGGATGCGCTCGATTTGAAGATTGCGCCAGGCGAAGTCTACTGTCTGGTTGGAGCCAACGGCGCTGGTAAGACGACCACCATCAGTCTGTTCTTAAACTTCATTTCGCCAACATCTGGCACAGCCCGGGTTAACGACATTTGTATCGCCGAGCAGCCAGCATTGGCTAAACGCCACCTTGCCTACATACCTGAAACGGTCTCTCTTTATGGGCAATTGTCGGGCTTGGAGAACCTTGACTACTTCTCGACCTTGGCAGGTCATCGCCTCCCGAACGATGATAAACTTGCGTTGTTGAAACGAGCAGGTCTCCGCAAGGAGGACGCAATTCGAAGAGCCTCACAGTACTCGAAGGGCATGCGACAGAAGATCGGCATTGCGATCGCACTTGCCAAAAACGCGAGCGCAATACTGATGGACGAGCCGACTTCAGGGCTGGATCCCCAGGCAGCAAATGAACTTTCTCAATTAGTCCAACAACTTGGAGACCAGCAAACCACCGTGCTCATGGCAACTCACGATCTCTATCGAGCGAAGAAGATCGCCACGCGGATCGGCATCATGAGACAGGGACAACTTGTTGAAACAATCAACCCTAATGACGTCAGTCATTCCGAACTTGAGACGATTGCGCTCCGCAGCATGCAGTTCCAGTAGGCGACTGGACGACGCCATTAACGGCAGGATTAAACGGCAAGCGAGAACCGTGCAAAACGATTTTCAATCTTCCTTTCGCATTGATCTTTTAGGCAAAAGAAGACTTTACTTTCACACCATCGCCTTCAAATTTATAGCAAGTTCAATGGATTGATATTCTGCTTGGACAAGTCTTCCATCGTTGAATCGGCTGAACCGGACAATATCGAACCTGATGTCAAAGCTTTCTCGTGGCTGGCACCCAACTGCAACGAACGATAAGTGTCCTGGCCCAGCTTGATCTGACTGTCGCCAAGTGCAACGGCTTCAGTCGCCACGTGCTCGATGACAACTCGTGTGGCACCATTCGCATTCACTCCAAAGAAGTTCAACACCCAGTTGCCAGCCTGGTTCGCCGTGTCAGTTGTCTGGCCCAATACTGATCCATCTTCAGCATAGATTCGACCAACCAGAACAGTCCCCGGCTTGGCATATCCAGCCAAAATCGGCTCTGGAGCAAGTTGTTCGATCCGCTGCGAAATAAGCAACTCGCGCTGCCCACTAAAGCGGTACACCAGCCGTTCACCCACTTGATCAGACTCGTCAAACGCTTGCTCTTCGGCCTGGTTGTTGAACGAGTCAAAAGCAAACTCGGGCAACGGTTCGACTTCCCAGAGAAATTCCAGAGTAACACTCTCTCCATGTTGGTCTGTCGCCGTAATCTGAACCACAAAGGGTCCTGCGTCCGATGCTCCCGGCTCGATCGTTCCGCTCACCTGGCCCGATTCCGGGTCGATGCTCAGCCCCGGTGGCAAAGAACCGTCGTCATCGAATGTTAACTGTGAATCCCGATCGACATCATTGAAATGAGGAGCCAACTCCAATGGCTCAACGATACTCTCGTCGACCGATTGCTGAGGTGGAATCGCGGCGACGACTTGTGGCGAGTCATTGACTCCCTCCAGTCTCACGATCAGCTCCGCAGTGGCTGTTCCGCCGTTGCCATCGCTGATTGTGTAGGTAAATCTTTCCTGAGCCATTTCACCAAGCGGGATCGTCTGCGGTCCATCGGAAATATACGAATAACTTCCATCAGGATCGACCGTTAAATCACCCCACCTTCCGTCGATCGTGATCGGCCCATTCAGGTTGTTTCCGTTAACGGTCAAAACTCTTAACGGATCTCCGTCCGGATCAGAATCGACGCCAAAACCATCGTTGTCATGAATCAGGTTGCCGGTAACCTCTGTTACCTGATTCTCTTGCAAGCTGGCAAGGTTGTTGTTGGCATGCGGAGCGATGTTCTGAACATTCCAGACAAAAGTCTGCTCGACAATCTGACCGCCTGGATCTCCTGCCTTGACTGTCACAGCATACGGACCTTGTTGCGAAGCGTTCGGCCGGATGGCCCCGCTGATCAAGCCAGTTTGGGGATCAATTCCCAGTCCAGGTGGCAAACCCTCGGCCGAATAAACAAGCGTTTGTCCTTCCGGATCGGTAAAGAACGTCGAAATTTCCAGTTCAGGATTCTCGCCATCGATATTGGTCAAATCAGGAATCGTACCAACAGAGATTGGTGCATCATTCACCGGTACTATCACGATCGAAACCACTGCCGTGGCGCAGAGTCCGTCATCGTCGCAAACTTCGTATTCAAAAGTATCTTGACCATGAAAATTCGGATTCGGCAAATAGGTAAACGAACCATCTGCGTTCAGTTGCGCTTCTCCGTTTTGCGGAGCCACCGTTAGTACAAATGTCAGGTTGTCACCGTCACTGTCCCGATCGTTGCCGGCAACACTCGAGTTAACTGGCGTGTCCTCGTCGGTCGTAAAGGTATCATCTTGTGCGACCGGTGCAGGGTTGTCGACGTTCCAAACGAATGAACCTTGAATCGATTCACCTGCCGGATCGGTTGCAGTTACTGTAACTGTGTAAGGTCCACCCTGCGACGCATTGTTTTCCAGAGTCCCTTGAATGACGCCGCTGACCGGATCAATCGTCAACCCCGGTGGTAATCCAATTCCTTTGTAGGTGAGCGATTCTCCATCTGGATCAGAAAATTGACCGGAGACATCGACTCGAACGCTTTCAGAATCCAAATTCTGTTGGTCATCAAGCGGATTTTCCAGTACCGGTTGATCGTTCACCGAGTCAACAACGATCTCGACTGTTGCCAGCGATGTACTTCCGTCCGCATCGTTGAGTTGATATTCAAAAGTGTCGACACCATGAAATCCAGGATTGGGGACATAGCTGAACGAACCGTCTGAACTCCAAAGCAAGTTTCCGTTTTGCGGGAATGATAACAGCGAGTAGTCCAGAACATCGCCATCCGGATCGCTGTCGTTTGAGACCACAGTTCCGGATATTGGCGTATCTTCCTGCGTCGAAAACTGGTCGTTTCCAGCCAATGGCCCAGGGTTAGTTACGTTCCAAGTGAATGTTTCGGAGACAATGTTGCCTGTCGAGTCTTGAGCTTCAACGGTGACTGCATAAGGTCCGTTTTGCGAAGCACTTGAATCGAGAACGCCACTCACAATACCAGCCGGATCAATCGTCAATCCTGGTGGTAGTCCAATTGCACTGATGGTTACGGGCCCTTCAACGTCCGAAAAGTTGCCACCCAAGTCGACATTGACCGCCTCGTTGTCAAGATTCGATTGATCTTCAATCGGACTATCCAGGACAGGCAAATCATCGACAGGAGTCACATCGATCGTCACTGTTGCGGTCGCACAGGCACCATCTTCATCACACAACTCGTACTCGAACGAGTCTGCGCCATGGAAATTAGCATGCGGCTGATAGTTGAACGAACCATCGGGATTGAATTCCAACAAACCGTTCATGGGCTGTGACGCCACCGAGTAACTCAGCAAGTCACCGTCCGGATCACTATCGTTCGAGACAACCGTGCTGGCGAAAGCCGTGTCCTCGCTAGTGGAATACGCGTCGTCCTGTGGTTTCGGTGCCGGATTTTCGACAGTCCAGTTGAAGGATGTCGAAACCGACTCGCCCAGATCATCGGTCGCCGTTACCTGGACAAAATAAACTCCGTCCAGATTCGAGCCACCCTGGGAAGCACTTCCATCGATCACTCCAGTGATCTCGCCCGTCGCTGGATTGAGCGACAACCCTGGCGGCAAACCATTGGCTGAATAAGTTAGCTTGTCATTTTCGACATCATTAAAAGCTGATGATATATCAACCGATGCAATCGTTTGGGAATCAAGGCTTTCTTGAGCCGGTAGATTTTCCAGAACGATTGGAGCGTCATTGGTACCATTGATGGTAATTGTGAGCGTCGCGCTGCTGACACCACCCTCGCCATCGGAAATCGTGTATGAAAAAGTTTCGACCAGCGACTCGCCTTGGTCCAGACCGTTAACCGCAGGGTCGTCGGCATCAAGCTGATACGAATAATCACCATTGGCCAGGACCACAATTGTCCCGTAGTCTCCCTGGATCGATACTCCACCAGCAGCAAAACCATCAACCGATTCGACATGCAGTGCGTCGCCATCAGGATCCGCATCGACGCCGGACCCATCATCATCGGTCAACAGGTTTCCACTCTGGGAAAGCTGAACATTCTCGTTGACTGCATTGAAGTTATCAGCCGCCGTTGGCCCTGGATTGTTGACGCTCCAATTAAATGAATAGCTGGCAACCCCGCCATTCCCATCATCGGCCAACACGGTAACTGTGTAAGGTCCGCCCTGCGAGGCGCTCGAGTCAATCGTACCCGAAATAATTCCTTCAGAACTAATAGCGAGTCCTGGTGGCAAATTGTTCGCCGAATAGGTCAGAGTATCTCCATCGATATCCGAAAAACTGCTCGACAAATCCAAGTTGACCGAGGTGTTATCAAAGTCAACTTGATCCGGCAAGACGGTCGTCACTATTGGTGCGTCGTTCACATCACCAACCGCTATTGTGACTGTGGCTCTCGCCGTTTGACCATCGACATCTTCAATCTCGTATTCAAAACTGTCGACGCCGGTGAAATCCTGATTCGGAGTGTAGGTAAACGTGCCATCAAGATTAAAATCAACAGTTCCACCCATCGGATCGGTGATTTTACTAAACGTGAGCGAGTCGTTGTCTGGGTCCGAATCGTTAACCGATACATCACCATCAACTGGTGTGTCCTCTTCGGTCGAGTAACCATCATCAAGGGCAACTGGTCCTGGGTTAGATACATTCCAGGTAAAGGAAGCCGTTACCGTACCGCCGTTGCCATCATTGGCAGTCACATCGACAGTGTAAGGACCATTTTGCGAGGCACTTGAATCCAGCGTGCCCTCAATGTTTCCATCCGCATCTATTGTCAGCCCGGGTGGCAAGCCTGTCGCGCTGAAGTTCAGATTATCGCCATCAACGTCACTGAAGAAC
>CAZOXC010000043.1:0-10985 GCA_964583205.1 uncultured Pirellulaceae bacterium
GTCAATATCATCTGCATGAAGTGGGGTACGAAATACGACGCGACTTACGTCAACACTCTTCATTCTATGGTGCGTCGTCATTTAAGTATCCCTTTTCGATTCGTTTGCCTCACAGACAACGATCGCGGTTTTGATGAGGAATCGAGTCGTTTCCTTTGGTCGATTTGGATATCCCCAACGGTCCGGAACGAGGTTGGGACAAGCTCACTACTTTTTCTGCACCGCTCTACGATTTGGAAGGGCAAGCTCTGTTTCTGGATCTGGATGTCGTGGTCGTCGACAACATCGATTGTTTTTTTGAACACGATGCCAAGTTCCCGATCATCAAGGACTGGGTGAAAAAGGATGTTACCGGAAATTCTTCGGTGTACCGGTTTACCGTCAACGCTCACCCCGACATCCTGGAAAACTTTCGCAAGAATCACGAAACGATTCGGCAGGAAGTTCGTAACGAACAGGAATATCTGTCACAGTATGTCGCCTCGATGGACTCGTTGTCCTACTGGCCGGACGAGTGGTGCAAGAGTTTCAAGTATCACTGCAATCATCGGGGGCTCAAGTCCTGGTTCCATCCGCCCCAGCGGCCAAAGCAAGCCAAAATCATCGTGTTCCACGGAAACCCCAACCCACCGGACGCGATTGCCGGACGCAGTGGCAAGTGGTACCGAAAAGTTCTGCCAACACCCTGGGTCGCCGAGCACTGGCAGTAAAATTTCAGCCGGTTATTCGATCGAGAAATCGATGATGACCGGCCTGTGATCAGAGCCCACGAAAGGCCCAATCTGGCGGTTGTGAATTTTGATCGCTTCAGAAACGAACGCGTGGTCAATCGAGACCGCCAGCGGAAACAGCAACAGATTGTGGCTGGGCCAAGTCGTTTGCAAACCGAATCCCCGTCGCGAATCGACCAGGCCAGTGGCTGCCTTGAATTCCGTAATGCTGTGCGAAAACTGGGTCGTGTTGAAGTCACCCAGACAAATGACAGGATGCTGAATGTCTTCACATAGATCGGAAATCTGGTCGATTTGCCGATTGCGAACTCGCACCCGCGTTCGACTGACGGGCGACTTGGTATGCACGGCGACCAGATTTAATTCAGAATCGGGAAGCTGTATCTTTGCAACCACCATGTCACCCATTTTCATCTGCGGCGGTTTGTTTGGGGCGAAGTAGTTGTCGATAGGATACTTGGAGAAAATCCTGGTTCCCAATCCGTAGCTGAAAGGGTTGTCGAACTGGTATGGGTACTGCTGGCGCAGTATCAAGAGTTCGTCACTCCAAAACGTGTCGATCTCGACCAGGCAAACGAAATCGGGATCGTGCTGGCGAATCATCTCGACGACCGAACGAGTATCATGGTTTTGCATAAAGACGTTCAGGTGGAGCAGTCGGTACTGCGGATCTGTACCAGCGCTGGGCAAGTTATCCGTGTGCGGAATAAATAAGCTACCGACGGCGAACAGCGTGGGAATTGACAAAATGAAACAGCAACTTGCCCACACGAACTTGCGACGGAAAGCCAGAATCGATGTCAAAATCAGCAAGCCAGCCATCAGCTGGACTCGAATTTGCGCCAGCAGGTCCAGAGTGTCAAACTTGCGCTCCAAAGCGGACAACAGCATCGCCAGTCCCAACAGGATGGCCGCGACTTTGAGCAAGTTATCCCATGTGACCAGCTTGCCTCGGCGTTTTTCTTCTTTCTGAGCGGAATCGGCAGCTTCCTGAACTGCCTCGTTCGAATCAACAGGGTCGCTGTCTGATGGAGAATTACTTGGCTCTGCCGATTCCGATACATCATCGGCTGATAAATCCTCGTCCGGCTTTTGGGGATCGTTCATCCTGCGCCCAAGTAAAAATTGCTCTTTGCCCCGGGAAAATTCCTGAATTCAGTGTGTGTGAATGGAATTGGGGCGATATTTGTCTGGCTAATTATAGGTTAAGTCCTAATATATTGTCGTGGGACTCTGCGGGTCTGCAAGGTCGAGTTCGATCAAAAGTCGTTTCACGAAGTGTGAATACGATGGCACCGCTTCACGGAAGGTGATCGGTGCGACTGCAGATTCGAGTCTGACGTTGGAATAAGGAAGGATCGGATGTCTAGCCAATTCGAAAAGTCAATGTTGAAAACACTTGCGAAATATTCGTTACTGTGCGGGCTTTTGATTTCGATAGGATCGAGTCAATTGTGCGCGGGGCAGCAGCAGGGGCAGCAACGACAGGATCAAGTGACGGTCCAGCAGGATCGAGTGGCTCGGCGAGGCCAGGAAGAGGCTGCGAACATAATTCAGTTTGATGGCGAGAATGCATACAAGGCTCTGAAGTGGGTCTGTGATCTGGGGCCTCGCATCAGCGGTTCAGAAGCGATGAAGCAGCAGCAGGACGGGCTGGAGAAGTACTTTGAAGAACTTGGTGCAGAAGTAGTCCGTCAGAATTTTGACGTGGCTCATCCTGTGAACAGACAGCGGACGACATTAACGAACTTGATTGTGCACTTCCATCCGGATCGTGAACAGCGGATCCTGATTTGTTGCCACTACGATACTCGGCCTTACCCCGACATGGATGCCTACAATCCACGGGGAGTATTCCATGGCGCTAACGACGGAGCCAGTGGTGTCGGGTTGTTGGTTGAACTGGGTCGTCATGTGATAAACCTTCCGGGTGATGTGGGCATCGATTTTGTGTTCTTTGATGCTGAAGAATTTATTTACGATCGTCAACGCGACGAGCTGTTTGTCGGTTCCACTTACTTTGCCCGCGACTATGCTCAGCGTCCGCCGGACTATGTTTATCGTCGAGGTGTGTTGGTGGATATGGTTGGTGACGCCAGTTTGGAAATTTATAAAGAAAAAAACAGCCTGTATCATGCTCGAGATTTGACCGAGCAAATCTGGGCTACGGCGAAAGAACTGGGGATTAAAGAGTTTAAGCAGCGGACTCGGCACACAATTCGCGATGATCATTTACCGCTGAATGAAATCGCCAAGATACCGACTTGTGATATAATCGATTTTGATTTTCCAACGCCTCGTGACCGAAACAAGTATTGGCATACGACCAATGACATTCCCGAGAACTGTTCAGCAGATTCACTTGCAAAAGTAGGAACAGTGTTGGTTCACTGGCTGAATGAAGTTGTCAAGTAAACTCGTTTAACCCCTGTCGAAAAATTCATGATCATCATCGTCGGTGCTGTGATTTTCGCAGTTGGGGTATTGCTGGTGCTGCGTCACATTCATGTTTGGCGTCAGGCGACCGATTCGGCCAAGGATCAAATTGAGCGCGGGATGTTGCGTTCACAGGTTAAGCGTCGCTGTTTGACGAGCACCGGAATCGCCGTGCTGGGGATCATCTATGCCTCGTTCGCCTGGGCCAAAGATCCGATTTCATTTTCTTTTTTGGTCATGGCCACGCTGATTATCACCGTGTTGATCTTTTTCATGGCTGGAATTGATTTGATGGCCACCTTCCACATGCTGCAACGCGACAAGCACTTTTCTCAAAAGGCAAAGATCGAATTGTTGCGGGAGTACGATCGGCAGAAAAAGAAGCTGCAGGACGCGGAAGCCGAAGAGTAAAAGATTCTCCACTGTATCTACCTGCGCGTGTTCTTCGGCGGTTTGTGATTCGTGGCGTAATTATTAGTAGCGTTGTTATTCGTGGCGTTGCTAATAGCGCGAATGCGACTGTAAAACCTTCGAGGAAACGCGGAATAGCTCTGGAATGTAGGACGATTTACGCCCTGGATTGGTCCAAACTGATGGTGATGACGAATTCGTTGTGAATTGATATAGTGCGAACAGAAAATCAGGCAGGATAATAGCGGTTGTCACCTCAGCTGGTGTTCCTGTCAATTGAGGCCTGCACTTTAAGGCCTGCTCATTGAAGCCTGAACATTGAGGCCCGATGCCCAACGCTGAGAAACTGGATGTCTCACTCGGAATTGCAACAACATACTTTGGCGGTCGTGCTGGCGGGCGGAAAAGGTTCTCGCCTGGACCCGCTGACTCGTGATCGCGCCAAGCCTGCGGTGCCCTTCGGTGGGCAGTATCGCATCATCGATTTCGCGCTTTCCAATTGCGTTAACAGCGGGTTGAGAAAGCTGCTGATGTTGACTCAATACAAGGCCAGCAGTCTGGACCAGCATATCAATCGCGGCTGGCGAAAATTCTTCTGTGAAGAGCTGGGCGAATTCATCGACATTCTGCCACCTCAACAGCGACTCGACGAAAAATGGTACGTCGGAACAGCGGATGCGGTTTACCAGAATATTTATTCGCTGGAGGGCAACCGTCCTCGCTATGTCGTGATTCTGGCTGGCGACCATATCTACAAAACAAATTACCTGCGGATGATCGAGTACCACGTGAAAACCGGCGCTGATTTGACGATTGGTGCTTTGACGGTCAAGCGTGAAGAGGCAACTGAGTTTGGCGTAATGGAAGTCGATGTTCACGATCGAATTGTCGGGTTCGAAGAAAAGCCGGCCGAGCCCAAGTCCATTCCGGCCAATGGCGATTTGAGTCTGGCGTCGATGGGAATCTATGTTTTCAATGCCGACGTATTGTTTGAGCAGCTCTGTCAGGATGCGAACGATCGCGAAAGTAGTCATGACTTCGGAAAAGACATCATTCCGAAAATGATCCATACTCATCCGGTGTTTGCTTATGGCTTCACTGATGAAAACCGCAAAGAGCAGGCCTACTGGCGCGACGTGGGTACGATCGATGCATACTTCGAGGCCAACATGGATCTGGTGAGAGTGGACCCGCAGTTGAACTTGTACGACGAGGGCTGGCCGATTCGAACTTTCATGCCCAATGTTCCCCCGGCCAAGTTTGTGTTTGGTGGGAATGACGATCGAATGGGACGGTCACCGATTCGCTGTGGTCGGGCTCTCGATAGTATCGTGTGCGCTGGAGCGATAATTTCCGGTGGTCAAGTCAATCACTCGATTCTGTCTCCTCACGTGCGAATCAACAGTTTCAGCGAGGTCTCTGATTCGATCTTGTTCGAAGGCGTAACCGTTGGCAGGAATACTCGAATTAACCGGGCCATCATCGACAAGGGCGTGCAGGTTCCAGACAACGTCGAAATCGGGTTTGACGCAGAATTGGATCGACAGCGCGGATTGAATGTCAGTCCACAAGGCGTGGTTGTGATCGGCAAGGGCGAGAGTCTCGGCAAGTTGAGTCGGGTTTCTGGAATCGTCTCGCTTTGATCGATTCGGTGCGAATCAACAGTCGCCAGTCGGTTGATACTTGAGTCTGCGTTCAACGCCATCTAGAATTTCCAGTGAAAACATTCTTGCTGGAGAAAAATATGCGCTGGAGATTTCTAACACTGTTGCTGCTGATCGGCACCGTCTCGCTAACGATTGGCGCTCTGGTCGGATGCGATAGTGGTGATGGCTCAGGCACATCAAATAACTCGGATAATGGCGACAGCGATCAGTTGAACATTGCGTTCGTAACCAACGGCATTGCCAACTTTTGGGCGATCGCCGAGACCGGCGCATTGAAAGCCGGCGAAGATTGTGGCTGCCAGGTGGAGGTGATTATGCCTCCAGCGGAAGGCGGGCGAGCGGCCAATCAAAAACGAATGTTGCAGCAATTATTGAGCAAGGGCGTTGATGGCGTTGCCGTTAGCCCAGTCGATCCGGCCAATCAAACGGACATTCTGAATGAAGTTGGAGAGAACGCTTTGTTCATCACTCATGATTCCGACGCGCCGGATACGAATCGCAAGTTGTACATCGGGATGTCAAATTATGATGCTGGCCGAATGACTGGCGAGCTGGTCAAGGAAGCGATTCCAGACGGCGGTAATATCGTGATATTTATTGGCTCGCTGGAGCAGCATAATGCAAAACTTCGTCGGCAGGGTTTGATTGACGAAGTTCTGGGGCGTTCCCATGATCCTTCTCGCTATGACGAACCCGGGCAGCCGATCACGGAAGGCAAGTTTACGTTTCTGGCAACTCGAGTCGATGACTTCAACGAAGCTCGCAAGAAACAATTGCCCGAGCAGGAGTTGGCGAAAGAAGGACAGGAAGAAGGACAGCAAATCCACTGCATGGTTGGGCTGTTCGAATACAATCCGCCATTCATCATGGACGCGCTGGCGGGAGCAGGGAGACTTGGAGACATTAAAGTCGTCGGCTTCGATGAAAACGAACGCACCTTGGAAGAAATCAAAAACGGGAACTGCATCGGAACCGTTGTGCAGAATCCGTATTTGTACGGGTACAAATCTGTAGAAGTTCTTTCGCAGATGCTGAGTGGCGAAAATGATTTTGCCGATACTGAGTTTATCGATATCCCGGCCAGAAAAATTACCAAGGATAATGTTGAGCAATTTCAGAAAGATCTGGCAGCTATGATTCAAGGCACAGCCAACTAAAATAGGCTTGCGATCCCGAGATAGCCGTACAGGAACACCCAAGCCGAATCGGATCGATTCGGCTTTTTTTAATCCCGCTTCCAACTTGCCAATCCGCGCATGACCGATATTTTGCTGAATGCTTCCGGCGTTACCAAGCGGTTTCCGGGAGTGATTGCGCTGGACAATGTCGAATTCGATCTGCGGCAGGGCGAGATTCTGGCGATCATCGGTGAAAACGGTGCCGGCAAAAGTACGTTGATGAAAATCCTGGCCGGAATTCAGCGAGCTGACCTGGGCTCGATCGAACTAGATGGCACTCCGGTTCAATTTGACAATGTTGCTCAAGCTGCAGAAGCGGGAGTCGTGTTGATCCATCAGGAGCTGAACATTTGCACGAATCTGGATGTCGGGGCAAATGTGTTTCTGGGCCGAGAGCCGACTCGGATGGGTTTGATCAATCGTGAGCAGATTCGCAGTCAGACAGCGGAGGTGTTGCAAGCGATTGGACTGGAAGTTGACCCGACAGCTCCCGCCGCGGATTTGACGATCGGACAGCAACAAATGGTTGAGATTGCCAAGGCCATTGCTACCAGATCGCGTGTGATCATCATGGATGAGCCCACCAGTAGTTTATCGCAACACGAAACGCAGAGTCTGTTTCGAATCATTCGCGACCTGCAGCGCGATGGTGTCAGCATCATTTATATTTCGCACCGACTCCGCGAGGTCCAGGAACTTGCGGACCGAGTGATTGTTCTGCGTGACGGGAAAAACGCTGGCGAGTTGGTCGGCGATGAAATCAATCATCCCAACATGATCACGCATATGGTGGGCCGCGATTTGACGAATTTGTATCCTCGTAGATCTGATGATTCGAACCAGCAGAAACCGGGGGACATGCTGTTGCGTGTGGAAGATCTGGCGACCTTTCAATTTCCAGATTGTCGAGTCAGTTTTGAAATTCGGGTTGGTGAGATTGTCGGACTGGCCGGGTTGGTTGGCGCCGGCAGGACGGAATTGTTGACGACCCTGTTTGGAATCACACCAGCGATTTCCGGTAAGACCGAAGTTGCCGGCCAACCGGTGAACATCAGAAATTGCCAGACGGCGATCCGCCATCAAATGGCTTTGGTTCCTGAAGACCGCAAAGCGCAAGGTGTGATTCTTGAAATGGCGATACGAGAAAATATTTCGTTGGCCAGAATCGATCGAGATTCGAAACTGGGTATGGTTCACTTCGGACGCGAGCAGAATCTGGCTGCCGACATGCAACAACGGCTGTCCATCAAGACACCGTCGACTGATCAGCGAGTCGGTTTGTTGTCGGGAGGGAATCAGCAAAAAGTTGTGATTGCCAAGTGGCTGGCTCTGCAACCACAATTGTTGTTGCTGGACGAACCGACTCGAGGTGTCGATGTTGGCGCTCGCCAGGAAATATACGCGTTGATGAACGAGATGGCCGAACAGGGTGCGGCGATTCTGTTCGTTTCCAGTGACATGGAAGAAGTGTTGGGAATGTCCGATCGGATGATGGTGATGCACGAGGGGCGAATTTCAGGACAACTGGATCGTGCAGAGTTCAGCGAGGAAGCGGTAATGAGTTATGCAACCGGATTGATTACCAATGTCTGATTTCGGCGAAATAAACAAATGAAATCCAACAACATCATGGGAATATTGCTACTGCTGGTTTACGTCAGCGTGGCGACGGCGATTCTCAACGATAGTTTTATCAAGCCATACAATTTGCAGAATCTGCTGCGGCTGAGTTCGATGTTTGCGATCATCGGAATCGGCGCTGCGTTTGTGATTGTGACCGGCGGAATTGATTTGTCGATCGGTTCCGTCATTGGTCTGGTCGGTTGCACGATGACGTTGTCGATCAAGTCCTGGTTGGAGCATCCGCCTGCTGAGAGCGGACAGTTTCTGTTTGTGTTAGTCGGTGGCGAGTTGTTGGCGGCGGCATTGCTGGTCGTGATCTGGCGGCTGTGCAGGCGGCAGAAGATATTCGACAGGAAAACCCTGCCAGTCATGCTGGGGCTAAGCGGGATTTTATTTCTGATTTTCGGAATGGTAGTTGGTCAGCTGAACTTTGGCAGTTGGCTGACCATCGCCTCGGCCGTGTTGTTCGGGCTTTTGATAGCGGCCCATATGGGCCTGATCCACGGGCTGCTGATTGCCAAACTGAATTTGCGACCGTTTATCGTGACCTTGATCGGTTTGATGAGTTACCGCGGGTTGGCTCGGTGGCTGGCCGGAGATCGGACGCAGGGATTGGGAACCGAGTACAACGACAGTCTGCGCCTGCTGGCGATCGGCAAACCATGTACGTTTACCTTTGTGATGCTGGTCGTTTCCATCTTGATGATGCTGTACGGGTTGTGGCAGTCGATTCGAAAGACCGGGAATCAGCGGGTGCTGGGTGGCACTGCGCTGTTGTTCGGGTTGGTGCTGTGCCTGGTTTCCAGTTCCAGGTATTGGGATGGTTGGCAAGTCAATTTCAGCGAATCGATGGGCAGCATTGCGCAGCAGGAGTTGCGGTTTTTCGAGCTGGAGATTCCTGAGCAAGCGGTTCAGCGGCCGGCTCGGTTGATGAAGTGGGGCTGGCTGCCGATGGTAGGTTCATTGCTGGCCCTGAGTTTCTTGATTTGTAAGCTCAAATTCAATTTGCAGCCAAAACCTGGCTCGCCCGGAAATCCGAGTTGGTCGAGTTTGCTGATGCCGGCGAGCTTGATGGGGATTGCGATCGCCGGGTTGTTGGTCGTCAGGTATTGGATTGGCAACGATACCGTGTCGTTTCGGAATTTCGAGACCACGACCGTTCCCCGGATGATCAGCGTGTTTGCCTTGATGGCGGTGTTGTTGGTTGGGGTGATGTGGTCGATCAAGTCTTTGGGGCGATTCGAGAATCTGTGGGTGCGAGTATGCACGATGAGTATCGGATTTTTTGCGGCCTTGTTTCTGTTGGGTCAGACTTCGATTTCAGAGACGAATGTGCAGACGCCATTTTTCGTGATGGTGCTGGTCGCGCTTGTGGCGGCGATTATTCTCAACAAGACTGTGGCGGGGCGTTATTTGAAGGCGCTTGGGAATAATGAAGAGGCCACTCGATACAGTGGCATCGATACCGATCTGATGAAGATACTGGCCTATGTTCTCTGTTCCGTTTGCGCGGGAATTGGTGCGATCTTGTTTACGCTGGACTCGAACAATGTGGAACCATCGGGTCACGGAAGTTTTTATGAGTTGTACGCGATAGCCGCAGCCGTACTTGGCGGGTGTTCGCTGCGAGGTGGCGAGGGTTCGATTCTGGGTGTGCTGATCGGCGCATCCATTTTGCAGATGCTTTATAACGCGCCCGACATGATTGGGATTCCATCGCAGTTGGAGTTGTTCACGATTGGTATGGTGATCGCGGTGGGCGTTAGTGCTGACGAAATCGTGAAACGGATTACTGCCAGCAAAGATCTTCGTCAGCAAAGAAAAAATCTGGAGTCGGCGGAGTAAGCCGACCGCGGGGTTCAGGCTGGAGCAGAGTTTGGAAAAAATTCGTCGGGAATTATTCTTGGCCGGCAGGCTGTAGAAAAGAGAGTGGTCAGGGGCGGGCTCGAACCGCCGACACACGGATTTTCAGTCCGTTGCTCTACCAACTGAGCTACCTGACCGTTGTCTCAATTTTTATTGGCTAGTCAAAACTCCGTAGAATTGGCAACCAGCCTTCTCTGCCGCACAGCATATATGGATGCTGTCAGCAAATGGGACGCTATCGGTACCAAAAAACTGGTCCCCACAGGCATCAATAATCCAAAAAGCAATCAAAGAGCTTTTTGCGAAGCAGAATTTTTAACATTGTTCTGTACTACCGACAACTCCATATTCAGGCCGGTTCAATATCCTTAACGAAATGTCCCATGCGGTTTATCTCGGTTATACGAAATGGCCGGCAAAATACGGGGTGAAGCGGTTGAAATAATTGACACCTGGGCGGCTCCGAGATACGATTGAATGCTGAATTTAGCCTCATCTCGTAGTTTCCGTAGTCATTAATTTGGCTGTTTGGCTTTGGCGTCATCGACTTGTGTCGAGATGTGGCGCTGGGGTAAGAGTTACCTGACTAGTACTGGATACCGGGAAAGCATTACTTTGTCCTAACAATTTGCGTCCCTGGTATTTGGTATTTGTTGCTTAAAGCCGGTCGGGCAAAGAACTCGAATCGATTGATTCGTGTATCTTGGTCTGCTTGGCTGACAAATTGAGATCAGCTACAGTCCTGCCACTTCTCAGGAAATTGTAAGCTTATCAACAGCCTGGATTGTTGGGCAGCGATTTTTAATTGGAACTTGCGGGTTGCCAATGATCGTTGAACATGATGATTCGGGTGGGGTAGCCTAAATGGAGACGACAATGATGTCGAACACAACTGGGAAACGAAGTTCCGTTTTCTCAAAATTTGATACTCAAATTTTATCTGGCAGATTCAGGAAGCCGAGTTTTGGCAAAGTCCTGTGCGCCCCGTTCCTGCTTAGAGCCATTCTTGGAGTGGTGATTTGTTTCTCGACGATTCTGATGCCAGCTTCGTCGCTTCAGGCGCAAAAGAAGTA
>CAZOXC010000044.1:0-10946 GCA_964583205.1 uncultured Pirellulaceae bacterium
AGTCAAGGCCGGACATGGCGTTTCGATTGAATGACCAAGTCCCTCCAGCCAGGCATACCCGTCGCCGGTCGTGCCGCAACCCGGATACGACTGGCCGCCGATCGTCACAATCAACGACTGGCATTCAAACGTCTGCTGTTCGCTAAACAACTTGAATCCGCTGGTGGATTTTTCGATCCCGGTAATCGCGGTCTCATTGATAATTTCGGCGCCGGCAGCCAGCGCGTGCTCGACCAAGGCATCGCGAACATGCAGTGCTTTGTCACTCATTGGAAAAATCTTGCCGGTGTCCTCACGCTTAGTGGTTACACCTCGACCGTTGAAAAACATGATCACTTGATCAGGATCAAAACTGGCCAATGCGAATTTCAGAAACCGGCCCTGCTGTTTGCCGAACGCGTTGGCGATGCCTTGCCAATCAGTATCATGGGTGAGGTTGCAGCGAGTTCCTCCGGACATCAGGATCTTCACGCCCAACTTGCGATTCTTTTCGATCAGCAGCGTCTGCCTGCCTCGCTCTGCGGCGGTTGCGGCAGCCATAAGGCCAGCGGCACCGGCACCGACCACGATTACTTCCGGGGATTTATCCATCATCAACCGACAAGCTCGCCCCGGCTGAGTCTTCCAAGATCACTCAACCAGCATTCTACCAGTGTCGCCTGGTTCATATTGGCAACCGAGTGATGCTGAGCTTCGATACAACGGTGGATGCAGTTCGCATAATTTTCTGACACACTTTCTTGCTCTTCGTCGAGCATTGATTGTCGGTAGAAACTCAATGCCATATCGCACACACTGCGCATCCGCATTCGCTTCATAGCGGCTTCTTTGCCAGCCGCATCCACAAATTCTTCGATGGTCTTTGCAAAGCCATCAGCGGTTGGATCGTTCGAGCTCAGTTGTTGGTACAAGTGCTCTCGAAACTCCCAGACATCCACATCGGCAAGCTGCAGTGCTCGCTGCACACTGCCGGCCGAAGCATTTGCCAGTTTTGGCGCCAACGATTGATCTTCCAACAGATCGGATTGTTCCAGAACCTGCAATACTTGCTGCGGCTGCAATGGCTGAAAACGAATCGTCTGACTGCGCGAGCGGATGGTTGCAAGTTGTCTTCGTTCGCCAGTCGCGACCAAGATCAATACTGAACCTGCTGGCGGCTCTTCCAGCGTTTTCAACAAAGCGTTTGCACCTTCTTGATTGAAATAGTCTGCGTCATCAATGATGGCGATCTTTCGCTTGCCATAGAACGGCTTGCGCGAAATGTCATAACACAATCCTTCCCGCATCCGTTTTGACTGGGGACCGATCAGCAAGTCCACCGGAATGAAAGCCTTTTCCTGCGGCTTGCTAACCTGCATAACGTCCGGATTGGTTCCCGCCATTACCTGTTGGCACGAGGGGCATTCATCACAAGCTACCAACTGCTCCTCGGAATTCTTCATACAGAGCAGGCACTTCGCCAACTCCAGCGCGAACTTGCGTTTTCCAATCCCTTCCGGACCAACAAACAAATAAGTCGTGCCCAGTCGCCCGTTGACCAGCACATTTCGAAATCGCTCGACCAGCGAATCGTGTCCCAGAATTTCTGTCCAACTCATATCAATGACTATCCGAGCAAGGGAGAAATAAGTGATTTTACCTGCTCATGAATTTTCTCAATCGACTGATCGGCGTCAATCAGTTTGATCAAATCCGGCAAAGCTTCGGACTCGGCAATGAATCCGCGGCGGACGTTTTCGAAAAACTCGCTGCCCCGGGACTCCATACGGTCCTTTTTTGGTCCAACCCGCTCGGCGGCCTTCTCGACTGGCAAATCGAATGTCAGATACAAATCGGGCGAAACTGCGTCAGTCGCAATCTCGCCAATCTGGTAAATCGTCTCCCGATTCAACTGCCTGCCCGCGACACCGGCATGTCCCTGATAAACAACCGTAGATAACACGAAGCGGTCGCAGAGCACGATTTTGTTTTCGGCGAGTGCCGGTTTAACGACTTCCTGAATCAACTGTGCTCGAGCCACCATGAACAGCAGCATCTCCGCTCGCAAATCAATTTCTACCGAACCATGCTCCAGCAGCAACGAACGAACTCGACTTCCCAGCTCCGTGGTACCCGGATCGTTGCACCTGACGCACTCGCGTCCACTCTCATGCAGCCACTTGGCACACAAGTCAAGTTGCGTGGACTTGCCGCATCCATCGCCACCTTCAAAAACTATAAACAATTCAAAAACTACCTGTGAAACAAAGTGTCTTGACCAATCAATCGAGAGAAATTTGTTGGCGATTAGATTACAGCAACGCAAAATCGTTTACGACCTGCCCTTGCTAGCGAGCGGCCGTTTTTTGACTTGTTGCTGAACCGAAAAACAATGGTCTGCGTACTGTGGGTGTCAAAAACCTTGGCGACAGTCGAATTGCCTCAGCCAAAACACAACTCGCGGCGAGGGATCGACATGCTCACCTGATGGTCACGTCACGGTCGTCCTGACCGGTACAAGCTGAATCAAATTTTTCGAATTCGAGAAATGTTTTCAGTCCGATTAAACTCGGCAAAATCGCCAGATTTACTGAGCCGCAAAATCGGTATTGAGAATCTGAAATTGTACAGATTCCCAGCCAATTTTGCTTTTCCAAGGGCTTAAATTGTCCTAACTTTCATCGCACAGGAAGTGTATTTGCGCCCAATCCCCAATTTTGGGCCTCTCAGGGATGTCGCGTTCGTTGAGCGATCGAATCTGCCAATCAGGCGGCGAATCGCTCAGCTCAAAAAAAATGATCCTCCCCGGAGTCAAATAATGTTTCGAATCAAATTCCTTTGTATCGCAGTTATGACGGTGGTTACCATCGGTGCCATAACTGAGTCAGCTCAAGCTGGTCCTTTGCTGGATTGGCTGCGTGGCCGGTTTGGCAGAAATCGATGTTGCACCGCATTACAGCCAGCGGTTCCCGTAACCGCAGCCTCGCCCTGCAACACTTGCCAGACATCCTGCACGCAAACGTGCCAGCGAACTGTCGTCAATTACGTGCCCTACACGGCGTATCGAACGTCATGGGAATGCGTACCGGTGACCTCGTATCGCCCTCAGTCGAACACTGATCCTTGCACTGGCTGCACGGTTACCTGCATGCGACCATGCACGACGTATTCCTATCGAGCCAAGCAAGTTCCATACACAACATATCGACCTGTGTATTCGACACAGACCTACCAGGTACCGATGACCATTACCTCACAAGCACCGGCTGTCGGCGGCTGTAACACTTGCTCACTTCCAGCAACGTTCCAGCAATTCCAACAACCAGTTACCGGAATGCCGGCTACTACAGTTCCTACGATCACAGGTTCAACGATCAACACTAACGGATCGTTTACAACCACACCATCGACTGGAACACCAACTCCAGCTGACACTCAGCCGCAGTTGCAACAGAGACCGATCATTATCGAGCAGCCTTCCAACGATGGTTCCGCTTATCGAATGAACGTGCCAAGATCACAAAACTGGCCGACCGAATCGACTGTCACGCCAGTGGCTGATCCACAACCGCAGTACCAGTGGCAAAACGAGCCACCGCAGTTGTTTGGCGACGATCCCAAAAGTGCTCAGTCTCCGGTTTACGAGAAGTTTGCTTATACCCCTGTTCGTTATGCGAGCACCGCTTCGCCCAACTTGTCGGACGCAGCCAATGACGCACCGCAAAGAGTGTTTTATGGCACGGTCACTCGATCGGGATCAAGCAACCAGAACCAGCAGCCTGCCAGCGGCTGGAAGTCGCTCGCCAATACTGAGCAAGCTCCTCAAGCCAGACAGCCATCGACCAATCCGAATATGCAATGGCGCAGCTTGCAGAAATAGCAAACCCTGCTTCAATCCAAAATCGAATAGAACGCTGCCTTCACGGGCAGCGTTTTTTTGTACCCGGACAGAGCGAGCTAAAAGGCTGCAACCTCACTCGCGATACATTCGCCCGATCGTAATCACGGTCGGATCATCCGGGTTGATGGCAAATGCCTTTCGCATCAACTCCCAGCCTTGAGCTTTATCGCCCAGTTCAAACTTGCACCAGGCAAGCTTGGCGATGTTAACCGGATTTTCAGGGTCCAGCTCAACCAGCTTCTGGAAATGGGGCTCGGCTTCACCGAATTTCTTCAACACGATCAACGCGGCACCCAGATTGGCCCTTGGCAACACATTGTCCGGCTCGGCTGCGATGGCCGGTTCAAGCACCTTTGTCGATTCCTCGTAACGACCGATGTTCAGCAACAAATTTCCCAAATCGTTGCGACAAATGTGATCGTCGGGCTTCAGACTCAACGCCGTTTGAAAATATTCTACAGCTTTACCAACTTCGCCTTCGTGAACAGAAACTTTTGCCAAGTGGTAATAACCGATTGAATTATTGGGACGCGATTCCAATGCTCGCTCAAAATCCGCTTTTGAACCCAGAATGTCTCCGGATTGATAACGAGCGATTCCCAGGTTCATATAGATGACCTGTGGTGAGAAATAGGATCCAAACGTCGGGTTTTCCGCCGACTCAATGGCTCGCTCAGAAAAGGTAATGGCTTCGTCGTAGTTTTGTTTCTCAAGACTCTGGAGCGCTCGCGCGGAAAGTCCTTCCACGTAACTACTATTCTGACGGACTGCACGTTTGAATAACTTGTCGTTGCTTTCCCAATATCGCATTTCACGAGCAGACAAAAAAGCGAGCCCCAGCACGATAACAATCAAGGCCGTGGGAAGAGCATCGTGATACCGTTTGAATTTCTCAGGAACTCTCAGCAGCAACAAAACCACCAACAAAAACAAGCCCCAACTGGCCGGGTACAAATATCGTTCGGCATACATATGACGCAGCGGTACAATTCCGCAAGTTGGAATCATCCACACTGCGAACCAGGTCAGCGCCAGGCCTGTTTCACGACGCTTGACAATCAAATAGATCCCCAGCCCCAACACGGCCAACAAAAGCAGCGCACAACCAAATTCAGCTGCTCCCAGGCTTTCAGAAATTCTCCAGCGATCGACAATCGTCGGGCTGCGAGGCAGAAATATCCGGAACACGTAGTAAAAGATTAAACGAGCACTGGTGACAACTCCCAGTAACAGGTTGCTGGACGGGTATTCGGTATTCAAACCGAAACTTCCCAGCACCGCTATCCGGTAGCCCGCCGATGCGAACACGGGTGCCCACAGCGCCAACAAAGCCGCCAACGAAAGCTTGGAAAATCGTTTTCGAATTGCGAACCAAAACCAGATGGTTGCAAACAGTGGCGTAATCAAGGCCAGCTCTTTGCAAAATGTTGCCGTTCCCAGCCCGACGATCATTAACGTAAACCAGATCCACCATCTCGGCGTCTTGGATTCTGCTGAGGATTTGCGCTTCGAAGTTGCCGACTCTTGATGTTTGCTGTCCTTCAATGAGTGATTCAAGATCACACCGAAGGCGATTAAGGAAATCAAGGCGAACGCGGCACACATCGTGTCCTTGCGCCCGCTAATCCAGGTCACACTGTGCACGGCAAACGGATGCACTGCGAAAATCATGGCCGCCGCCAGAGAGATGTCGGAGCGAATTTTGCGCTTGAAAAACACCGACACGCCCAGCAAATACAATCCAACAACCACCAGGCAATGCCAGAAAATGTTTGCCATTTTATAGAGCATGGGATTTTCGCCCCACAGCCACCAGTCAATGGAGATACTGGTCGCGTAAACGGGTCTCAAGTAGCCGCCCGAAGTTTCCAACTGGCCTTGATCCCGTTCCAGGTAGGCGTCCAGCGAACTCGTCCAGACTTGCGACACTTCGTCGACACTTCTGATTCGATATCCGCCTTCAATAATTTCAACGCGATCGAGCCAGAGAAATTCACCGAACGCGCCGATCATCCACAATGATCCGCTTACGACCACCAACAGGACGCAGTGCATCAGCCGCTTCTGGTTCTGTTCGATAAAGCCTTTTTTTGGCTTTGTGCGGACCGCCCGACGAATGCGAGTCTTACGAGACTTGCTATTCTCGGGTTGTTCGGAAAGTGAACTGTCAGATTTATCGTTCACGGTGACGCCGGTATACGAGCAATGGGAAGCTCAAATTATACCGACATCAACGCCAGAGTATTAGACGCCTGCTGCATACATAGCACCTGCACACAAAGCGACACAGGCTGTGTTATCAATCAACTATGGATTTAGCTTCGGCGACGACGGCGACGAGCTGCAACACAGCCCAAGGCCCCCAGAATCAGCAAACCGCCAGTCGGCTCTGGAATAGCGAACAGCTGATCGGAATGCAACAACAACTGATAATCACCAGAATCAGAAGCGCCAAACGATTCGATCTGAACGAAGTAGGTTCCGGTATCTACAATGCCCACATTGTACAACACGCTATCCGTTGAACGGAGGGTTCCTGTTCCGAATTCAGTCGCTGAGTACAACGTATCATCGTTGGTAAAAAGAACGTTGCCTGAATCGTCAAGCAATGAAATAACCGTATCTACCGGATCGTTGTTAAATCCAGATGAAAAATCATTGTTAACATCGATTGTAAATTGACTGCCACCAACTAATTGAACTTCGAACAAATCCACATCGGCATCCACCTCCAACTCGCCAATAATGACTTCGCCGAATCGATCAGCCACTGGAATTTCCTCGAACGTTATCGCTTGTGCGGTAGCTAATGTGTCACCCGCATCGCCGTCTTCCAGCAAAGCCGTTGGGTTGCCGCTGACAATAGAAGTATTGGCATACGCTAATTTGACTTGCGAGTTAATCGAAAAATCTCGGGTCTGTTCGCGTTGCATTTCAGACAGACCTGTACTGCCAGTGGACAAGAGTCGTAAATCTTCATCACCACCAGTATTGATAGTCGCTCCTTCGAAAACCAGATTACCGTGGGCGTCATGGTGTCGCAGACCAAGATTATGTCCCAATTCATGGGCCGCCGTGCCGGAGATCGCTGCGGACAATTGCATAATCTGATCAGCCCGCTGAGTGGATCCAGAAAACTCGTCAACGATAAAACCAAAGTTTCCCGAAAACACGAATGCAGTATCATTGAGATCGCGATTCAAAAAATCGATATGCTGGGCCACACCTAATCCGCCGCCGATATCACCGAATATCAATTCGGATCGTACTCCACCCGGATCGACATCACTGAATGTAATACCTGAAAAATCTGCAAAGGATGATTCCAGGCTGGACTCGATCGTGGACTGAATGCCGGAAATTTCTGCTGCTGAAAAACTGGTGATCCCGACCGCACTGGCCAGTTCATTGAGTCGATCGTCAAATTCATCGAAGTCCAGGAAAACCTGTGCCTTCAAATCGGACGTACATACACAAATTAAGAGTACAAAAAGTGGTAAAACACCACCAACAATCTGCTTGCCGTATTTGCTCATTCTTCCACCTACCGTCCGAGTCTGAAGATCTCGGAAATTAAAACCGTCTCTACAGCATAGTTCGATGCGTTTGACGTTGTCAATTAATCTGCTGTAAAGATAAATTGTACTCAAGAAACACCGTTTTAAGTTGGTTTCATAACCCACTGAACGATTCCGTTCATTTGCACGAGGGACTCGATGAAAGTTCGAGCTGAACACGACCACCGCTTCAATCGACGAAATATCTGGCTCACCATCGCCGGTATTGGTTTGCTTATTTGGGGCATCTACGACGCATTCTATGCTTACCCCAAAAAACTGAAGATCTCACAGGCCTACGAGGCGATCCATGAAGAGCACAAGGGAGACCTGGAAGCCGCGGCCGTTGCCTGGAACGAAAAGGCCGACGCCAACGGCTGGGATCGTGTCGAACCTAAAGAAGCTCGACATGTCGCTGGCGACATTGTGTTTAGTAAATGGGTAGCTGGAGCCGGAATTTTGATGGCCTTGTTTTTTCTGATCAAGTTCCTGCGTACTCGAAGCTCATGGATCGAAGCAGATGAGCAGGGATTAAGCTCCAGTTGGGGCAAGTCCTTTGCTTTTAAAGACATCGAATCGATCGACAAGATTAAATGGGAAAAGAAGGGCATCGCCAAGATTACCTACTCAGAAAACGGCGACTCCAAAATATTCACGCTGGATGACTTCAAGTACCTGCGAGAACCGATGGGGGCAATCATGGAATTAGCAGAAGCCAACCTTAAGCCCGATCAGATCGTCACCAAACGTGAAGACGGTCTGAATGATGCCGATCACGATGAATAACAAGGCGATGAATAACAACGCAGCCAAAAACGTCGCGGCCAAAAACGTCGCTTACTCAGAGTTAACGGACTCGATCCAGCTGCAAATCAAGGTAGCCACCCATTCCCGGTCATAAGATTCCAAAGCACTGCCAATTTGCGTGCAACGGTTGTTGCCTGGAGACCTGATTTCTTCCAGCCACAACTGCCAGGCGCCATCGACTTGCACCAGCTCACAAGTGGCTCGCTGACGAGACATCCGAAACACGCCACGTGAGCTTGTGGCATTTCGGATCGCACCGACATCGATGTCGAATGGATTCAACATCACTAAAAACAAATTGGCGTTGATTAATCGCTTTCGTCGAAACCTCAGATCTCGAGACGTAATCACAATCTGCTCGGAATTTCGGATGCTTCCTATCCTGAGGAGATAGTAAACCGTCACAATCACGGCCGCGACACCCAACATCAAACCGCCGATTGCAGCCGGCACATTGACAGGGTTTACCATCAAACTCACTGCTTTTATCAGCATCAAACTGACGACGAAGAATATCGCCAGGCACCCGATAACCAGTCGAATTCGGTTCGATGTAGCAAAGCGTCGGCGACCAGCGGGCCATTCCAACTCCAGTCCACCGACAACTTCCCGAAAAATTATCTTGCTGCCTGGCGGCACTGGGTCCAGATAGAACTTCTTGCCAAAATCAACTGGCATTTCAAGCTTCTTCGTCCTCGTAAAGCTCGGGGAAAATATCGAAAGACAGTCCCTGGCGTTTGATCAGTGTACGAGTGCGAGTCAAAAAATCGAACTTGTAGTTGGCGACCTGCTGCTCGGTGATATTCAATGTCTCTGCGGCTTTTTTGTTCGCCCAGCCTCGCACAATCAACAGTTCGATACACATCAGCTTGAGCCAATCGCCTCGTTGTTGCCAACGGTCAACTTGATCTCGAACCGCTTCCATCAGCGCGTCTTCTTCCAACCGCTTGCGCTCGCCGCTGCGAGCGATACTACTGGCGGCTCGAGCATGAGCGTCCAATTGCCATGTTCCCGACGAGTCTCCACCGGCCGATAGTGGAATCGCCGGACGGCGACCTTCCCGACGCAGAAAGTCAGTCATCTTGTAGGCACAGATCGAAAACAGATAGCTTTCCAGCGAGCGTGCACCGTCATAATTTGGCAGACTGTTCAGAAACCCGACAAAGGTTTCCTGCACGATGTCTTCGCTGGCCGAGCGATTGGTTAGCCGGCTTTCCACGAAAGCCAGCAAGCGTCCTTCGTATCGGTCAATCAAACTTCCCCAGGCGTCGCCATCGCCCTCGCGAATTTTGGCGATCAACAACTGGTCCGCTTCTGAAGAAGGTTTTGCCATCCTGCTCTCTTGGCTTTCGCTCTTAAAAACGTCTTGTCTGGAAGGTCCACTTCAAATGATGCTGCAACGTTAGCGTTATCGAGGAAGCTTGTTGATAAACGAATCTAACTTGGACTCGTCCGGCGATATTTTCTCGTCAGCCGGATTCTCGCCAATCACGTCCAAAAACGACTGACCGACTTTATCCAGGTTGGTCTCGTGGTCATCATGGATATCGATGCTGGAAACCTTCGCCGCTTCGCCGCTCCCATCAACATTCAGGTCCCCCAAATCGCTCAGGGAAACGTTTGCTGGCGGTTTAATCTCATCGATGTCGGCCAAGGCTGAAACAATCGAATGGGCTGCCAAGCCCGCATCCGACACAGAATCTTTGGAAACACCTTCCAGCTCAGATCCCGCCTGCGAGAGGTCCACAACCTCTGGCTCTTTGCCTGGATCAGTGCCCGGCTCTGTGCCTGGCTGAGGCTCTGACTTTGACTCCGTCTCGGTCAACGCGGTACTGGGTCTGCCGGGATCCGTCGGTCTGACATAAATCTTATCGCCAAATTGCTCATGGTCTTCCAATTCCGCAGCCGCTTGTCCGGAAGCAGCCGCTTGAGAAGTTCCTGTAACTTCCAATTCTTCTGTGAATACCGGAGCACCATTTGGCGAATCGGAGATCGGTTCACCGGCTGGCGTATAGGTAGCTCGAAAAGTGACGTTACCCACTGTCAGCAATTGCTCCGGCTTAAGTATTACTTCGCCATCGAGTTTGTGGTTATCGACAAACGTGCCATTCAGCGAACCCATGTCGCCCACGTAAAGCCAGCCGTCCTTTTCGAATAATTTGCAGTGATGACGACTAACCAGAGGATGTGGCAACGTCAGAGTTGCATCTTTTGCTCGCCCGATAATGGTTGGAAGTTTCAAATTGACGCTGGCAGATTTTGCGTCACCGCCGACAACTCTTAGCATTACGTCCAACATTGAATATTTGCCCAATCTTCCTGCGCGTAAAATTCTCACAAGTTGCATGAATAGTAGAACTACGCTGGATTTTTCATTGAAAAATAGACGAAAACTTCAAGCCGTGTCGTTGCTCAAACAGAAGGCCGCCGCTCTAATTAAGAGCCGGTTGATTTACGTGACACGATCTCCAGAAGGGAATCGCATTTTACACGAAAATCGCCTAACGGCAATTGATCCGCTGTAAAAATTATTCAACAGCGGATAAAATTCCCTTGCAAGGCCGATTGAGGTCTGGTTGGGAGATTTATACAATCGAATGGGTAGTTTTCGCGAACTTTAACGAGCGAGTTGCTATCAAGCCTAAATTGCGGGTGTAGCTCAGTGGCTAGAGCGTCACGTTGCCAACGTGAATGTCGTGGGT
>CAZOXC010000045.1:0-9173 GCA_964583205.1 uncultured Pirellulaceae bacterium
GTGTTTGCCGAAGGTTTAGCATCCAGTTATGAGGCGTTTCTTCATACAAGGAAAAACCGCTCTGAGGCAACTGATAGCGATGATGATGAAGCTAAAGACTTCGATCCGGGCAGCTCGATGCGTTGGTATCTAGATCATTTGGAAACATTGATTCCTCGCGACGGAAATTCTTCGGTAACTCACCCTAAAGTCAAAGCAACTGTTGATCGTGTCGTCGATGTCTGGCGACGTGGTGAGAAGGCTGTTGTGTTTTGCCATTACATTGCAACTGGACGGACTCTTCGTCAAAGAATCTCAGAAGCAATCATCAATGAAATTCAGGCAATGGGTTCCGTGAAACTTGGTTGTCTTTCTGACGAAGTGCCGGGCCAACTTGACTTAATCGGAAAGCGTTTCTTTGACGAGGATTCACCAATTCGTAGAGCTTGTGATTCAGAGGCAAAAAAACTCCTGTCGGAGTTTCCAGAACTGAGCAAGTTTGAGGATGACCTAGTCAACATTGTCCGACGCAATGTTCGAACCCCGTCATTCCTTGTACGTTTCTTTCCTTTGGATCGTGATAAATTAGACGCTGAAGCGATGAAGGAAGCCTTGTCGAATCCGGATTTGTCCGGCCTGACCCTTCGCAAGTTGCTCCAGCGTTTCTTCGCATTTCTAGTCGAGCATTGTGGTGAGGTTCAGAGGGAACGTTACATTGAGGCTGTAAAGAGGATTCAAACAGGTTCGCACGTCAGCGTAGATGTCGCACATGCATATGCGGATGACGAGCTTCAGGGAGCCAAACCAGAGCAGTTGATTCCGAACGTTCGATTGGTCAACGGAACAACCCGGTCTGATACGCGACAAAGGCTGATGTTGACATTCAACACCCCATTTTACCCAGAAATCTTGGTTGCGAGCAGCGTGATGGCTGAGGGCGTCGACCTTCATCTTAATTGTCGCTATGTCCTGCATCACGATCTCTGCTGGAATCCTAGCACATTGGAACAACGATCCGGTCGTGTTGATCGGATTGGTGCAAAAGCGGAACGGGCGGGAAAACCAATCAATATTTACCTACCGTTTGTTGCGGAAACTCAAGACGAAAAAATGTATCGCGTTGTGATGGATCGAGAGCGTTGGTTTAATGTTGTTATGGGTGAAGACTACACAATCGATCTTCGGACAACAGACAAGCTTGCTTCTAGAATTCCATTTCCCGCATCAGCGGCAAATGAATTGGCTTTCGAATTGGGCGTTGCCTAACCTTGGCTGATTCTCACTGATACTTTTGAAAATGAGGACCAAATGATCTATGCAGTTCCACTGAGTTTTTATTCGCATCTTAAGGCTGCGGGCGAGCTCGACATGATTCAAGATGAAATCAAAAACGACATGGGCGAAGCCATTGCGAAGCGGTTGGCCGCTGGACAACTTGTAGAAGCCAAAAGCACGGACAAGAAGCCTGACGGCGAGCGTGAACAATGCTACTGCTGCGGTGACGACGTCATTTCCACAGAACGACAAAACACAGACGGATCGGTCGTTTGGTTTTTCAGGCATTGCAATAGGAATGATTGCATTGGTCAACATCCAGCAAACCCGTCAGGCAGCGGGCAAACCAGTTGAGAAGTAGATGCTTTTCTTTTCCGATGAACCGCGAATGTTCGTTTCGCGTGCTTAAGTAATGACAAACAGCAACAGTACCAAATTCAACCTAGCAGGTTTTCCTGTTGCATTTAGTTTCGGTACGCCAGATATACAGCTTAAGGAACCAGCAAAAGCGGTTCGCCAAGAGTATCGAGATTGCTCGCAATGGAAACGACTTCACAGCCGACGTGTCAGTGTCTTTTCTGAACGAGATCGCGGCACTGTCTTTGTCATTCATGTAGGTAGTTCAGTTGAATTCGATTGGACCTGGGAGGGTGCTGTTGCGTTTCGACCGAGGTCGATTGATGACTTTGGAATGCTTTCGGACCTTGCTCTTGAAAGTACCATTCACAACGACGAGGTCGTTTGGTCTGGCGAGATTTTGGAAGTCGATGAGCAGAACGGTTGCTTGTTTGTCGCAGTCGATGATCCAGAGTGCATCCCAACTACGGGCTCATTCTTCGTTCGGCCATTCGAGTTCTTGGCAGTGCTGGATGCAGTGTACAACGATTCGAGCTTTGAAAGCGAACAGGAAATTCTGCCAGCCAGGCTGGCTGCAACGCAAGGTGACGTTCACCCAAAACTGAGTTCCGAGACGAATGTCGGAATGCCTTATCTGAATGACCTTTGGAATCATTCCTGGGGTGTTTTGTGGGGGCCGCCAGGAACGGGCAAGACTTACACGACAGGTAGGCAAGTTGCGTCAATCCTCGGTGCAGATCCCGAAGAGAGGATTCTTGTTGTATCCACGACGAATAAAGCAACGGACGCGGTAGCTCGTTCTATCGGTAAAGCGGCCAAGGAGTTTGCAAGGGAACGACTTGAAAACGGTGAACTCATTCGAATTGGCAAGGGGGCGTCATTTCGGGAATATGCCAATGACGATCTGGTTACGATGCTTAAAGGAACCGAGTCCGACACCCTGGCCAAGATCGACAAACTGACTCGACAGCTTCAATTGTTCGACAACATGGAAGAAAAGGCACTCGCACGCAAGCAAATCTCAGAACTGAAAACTGGTGGTAGTGATCGGGGAACCAAAAACTTCCTTGATCCGAATGTTCTCTGCGTAGTTTCCACGGCCTTCAAAGCCATGTCGATGCTACGAAATGGCATGGTCAAGACTTTGTTTGAAAAAGAACAAGCTCCCTTCACAACGATCATCATTGATGAAGCCGGCCTGATTTCCAGGGTTGCAGTTGCCGCACTGTCACTACTTGCGGCAAAACGCGTTGTACTTGTCGGCGACTCAAAACAGCTTGCCCCCATTAGTCGAATCTCAAGAGTATTGCCCAATCGACAGAAAACATGGTTGGCGAGTAGCGGCTTAAGCAATCTCGATGAGTTGGAGGAACTGCCGGACGCAGTTCATCTGCTCTCAGAACAAAGGCGGATGCATCCTGATGTTTGCAGAGTCGTTTCCAACTTTCAGTACGATGGGGTGCTGACAACGGCTAAGGATCGAATAGAAGCGTCGTCTAACCTTCCCGACTCAATTAGTCATTTCTCAAGAGCGATCTGGTATGTCCTCGACGCTGATGCAAAAGATCTTGCTTCCATTCGAGCAGAACGTGGGCCCGGCAATAAGAGCTGGGTTCGGAAGGGGACGTTGAGCGTCCTTCAGAAGCTACTGTCAACCAAAAGCATTCAAAAATGCGATGGGCTTTTCATTTCGCCCTACAAAGCCCAAGCACAGATGGTTTCCAAACAGCTAGGTAAATGGAAACTCTCAAGTTGGGAGTCATCGACAGTTCATAGCCAACAGGGATCCGAAGCAGACATCGTTGTTTTCGATACGGTCAACGCTGGAAGTTACAATTGGCCGTTTGAGGAATGGAAGCGGTTGGTCAATGTTGCTCTGAGTCGGGCACGTGAAGCAGTGATCGTATTGGCCAGTCGCAGCGAAATGGATGAACCCTATTTGAAACCGTTGATTTCGGTTTTGAGACAAGGCGTTATCGAGAAGACAAGCAAGGGGTTTCGCTGGCAGGAGATTGATGGCCAGGCGAGAGTTGAGTTTGGCAAAGTTAATGAGTTGAAATCGCCTTATCAATCAAAAAGCAAGAAATCAAATTGCATCGGCAAACAGTTTGACGATCGCCGCAAGATGAAGCCTGTTCTGTCGAAGGAACAGCAACGACTTTCGAACCTTGAACTGGATGGAAAACCAAGGCTTGTGAGGGGTGTAGCAGGAAGCGGAAAGTCTGTTGTGTTGTGCAACTGGCTGGTGAAAACGGTTCAACGCTTGAAGCCCAACTCTAAGAAACAGGTTTGGGCTGTATATGCGAACCGTTCGCTTCATAAGCTGCTGCGTCAATCAGTCGAATCTGCATGGGATGGTCTTAGAGAGAACGATCTTTTTGGCAGCTCAAATTTCCCATGGGAAAACGTGTCACTTCTTCACATCAAGGATGTGCTTGCGGGAATCTTGCCAGAAGCTTCATTGTCGGTGGAACGATTCGAGTTTGACTATGATCGTGCTGCCGAAGAGTTTCTGAATCGACACGATGCCAATCAGCTTTTGCCACGCTGCACTGCGTTGTTCATTGATGAAGCCCAGGACATGGGACCATCAACACTTAGACTACTATTGTCATTGGTCGAACAGGGTGATCCAGCAGACCAAAACAGTCGCTCCGCACATATTTTCTATGACAATGCCCAGAACATTTATGGGCGAAGAACGCCGACATGGTCTGAGTTTGGACTCAATATGCGTGGACGCTCAACAATTATGCGAGAGAGCTTCCGCTCGACCAAACCAATCACTGAATTTGCGGTCAATGTCTTGGATAAACTCTTAACTCGTGAAGAACGAGAGGACCAAAAGGAGCTTGGACGCTTAGGCTTGATCGAACCAACAACACGAGACGGCGATGACTGGCTGAGTGTTCGATACAACCAGATCCATGGACCCTCGCCCATTTTTCACTCGTTTGACAATCGGAACAGCGAGATCGAACGAATCGGCAAGCACATTCAGCACCTGACCCAGCAAGAAGCGATTCGCCCAACTGACATCTGCATCATCTACAACGGCAAACGCTTGGCCGAAGACTTGGAAATGAAGTTAGCACCTGCACTGGCCCAGATTGGTATCGAGTTGTCCCTTCAAAAGAACCGACCGTTCGAGCGAAACAACAACACACTGGTGATGACTACTTCGCATTCGTACAAGGGCTATGAATCAGAAGTCATCATCATCCCAGGTGTTGATCAATTCGTTACTGGCGAAGGCGATATCTTGGCCAACAACCTCTATGTCGCCATGACTCGTGCAAGATCTTTGCTTGCTATTTATGGAACAAGAGACAGTTCCAATGCAACAAAGCGAATTTTCGACTCTATCGGTCGATGTCTCGAACAGTTGAATTCCACGTCTGAAGTTGCTTCCGAAATCAGCCGCCAAGATCAGTTTAACGACCTACTGGATCAAATCGGCAAAGAGCACCGAGCTTGGCTTCGTGGGATCTGGAATCGTTTTGACGTTCAAGTCGAGCCAATCTTGGACAAATCGGGAGATGTTATCGCCCAGCCTTTGTTCTGGTTTCTCGATGGAAAGAATTCGGTAGTCTGCGAATACGCCCCTTCCGAAAATCTTCCTGACATCTGGGTACGTCTCAAGATAGGCGATCCAATCGACCTGCTGCAGTAAGACCCACAATCGACTTTGGAATCGGCAGGTCGCAAGCATCGAGAGAATACTAATTGACTGGATGGTAGCGTGCTGAGAAAGACTGATAGACGGCCGAAAACGAGTGTCCGCGAATTTTCGCCCGCTTGATTTAATTTCCGTAGTTAGATGCCAAACTGTTGTGTTGATTTCATGAGCAATTGAAATTTGAGATCCAAAACGGATTGCCCTTTCGATTCCTTCAGGCCAACCACTTCTTAACCACACGATAGAACGCTTCGTCTTGTTTGGCCTGCGACCAGCCCAGAAACTTTCCCGCTGCCCAAAGCGAACAGCCGAGCAATCTGAGTTTCCAAATCAGTATTCGGCGTTTCAACAATTTCGTTGCCTTTTTACATAGCGGTCATTAGTCCACGGGTTAACGCTGTTGGAGGTCGAAAAAAGCTGGTTTCAAGCTGGCAGTTTTTTGCTCAAGGTAATTCGACAACATGGTGAGTCTTGGGTGCCGCTTTGACCACGCATAGATTGACTCCCAAGTGACTCGTTGAAATGTGTCTTCCCACCCAGGATTGAAAAGTCGTCCGAATTGTTCGACTGATTCTGTTTCTGATTGATCGCATACAAGGTTTAATACACGATGCTCCAATTGGTTTCCGTAAAAACTGGCCATCCACTCGGCGAACACCATATTTCGCCATAGTTGGTAATGGACCTGTTTTGATTGAACGGCTTTTTCCAAACTCAGCGTCCTTAGCGTCCGATCTTGGTAGATCTCGATGAGTTCATTGAGCGTCAGGGACTGCGAATTTGCACGTGGGCCTGCTTTGTACACGGGATTTTTGGACGTAAATTTGGCTTCGATCAGAACCACGACCTGTCCTGGAACATAAATGGCAATGTCCGGTTCAGTCAAAGGTCGCTCGACCGGAAGGTTGGACTCGAAGCGATGTCTTGCGGCGATCAGCAAGTCCCATGCGTCGTAGGACTCCATGTTGATCCCCCACAAAAACAATTGTGGTTCCTGGTCAAGTTTTTGGTCGAGTAGATGCTCAGTGAGGTCTTTCAGAAGACCATGTGAATAAATGGATTTAAAAACATTAAACGACAATGCATCTTCTGATCTCTCAAGCCCCATCCGATGCGATTCGAACTTGAAGGGATGTGTTAAGACCTTACTCTTGAATTCGTAGTGATCAATGATGATGTTTCGGCATGCGTCTTCGTACGCATAAGTCGGTTTGCTTCGTGCAAAACATCGGATCCCATGATTTGGGCATACGTCGCCTCGAAACCCCCGCCTTGGAACGGCCAGAATGTTTGGGCAACCCTTTACGTAACATTGAACGAATTCTCGATTCTTATCCGGTTTATGATATTCAACGTCATTAAGCCCGTATGGTAGTGCGTGAGTGGTTATTCGATTCCCCTTGCTTGATAGAGTTTGTGAGCGAGGTAGGATTTCAGCTGATCCGCAAGAAGTACTTCGCTTCTCGTGAAGTGCCTTGAATTCTTTCTGAGAATCTGAATCAACTGATGAAACGATAGTTCGCCGACAAACGGTTTGGCTGGTAAGGCGGCTAGTTCTTTACTGTTGGGGAGACTTGATCGAACAACTTGATTGGATTGGTACTTTGCAACCAATTCGTTTCCTGTGTTGGGTGCCATCACTACTGTATAGAAGTTTCGTGGTTTCGTTTGGAACAATCGCGGCCCTTGAAACCAGTCACATTTCCAAAGTCCTACACGAACGTTTCTGATTAGCTGGTCGTTGGGAAATTGAGAGTTTGTTGATGAAGCAGCAGTTGATTTTGCCAACGGTGAGCCGTACTTCATTTCAACAAATACGGTCGTCGGTGGATTCTCCCATTTGACAACAACATCAACTTCCGTCGCTGATTCACTCCAGGGAGTTGAGTATTTAGGGATGCCAGTTTGGCGTTCCCAAAGACTGACATTGAGTCTGCGAAAGATTTTTCGTCTGAACCGCCCTTCACCAAGTGCTGTGTTGAGTAAATCCGGAAGCCACCACCGTGCGTTGATGCACTGAAGAGCTCCCCATAGATACGATGTGACAACATCTTCGCTTCGTGGGTGAGTGCGAAGTGGGCAGCGGAGCTTTCCCCGCTTCACTTGATCGCAGAACCCGCCACCTTTTCCATTAATTTCAACCAGCATGGCTTCCGTTCAGTTGAACCAACTTCCCAGGAGGGTTCGGTTCCCAGTCTTTGCACGGCTCCCGAAACGGACAGGTACTGCAATTCATGGGGCTGGGGTTGGGATAAAAGGAGTTGTTTCTGATGGCGGACTCCACCTTTTCGACAAGATCGCCGAACTGCAAAAGTTGTTGCTCGGTACGATACGTTTCGATCCGATGGATCTTGGGTGTCTTCGTTTTGGTCAACACGACAAATTCGACAATTGGGATCTGACCATAAAGCTGATACACCGCATTCGCATAGGCAGTTGCTTGGAGTGACAGGTCGACTTCTAGGCACGAGTATTTTCTCGCCGACGTTTTGAATTCGTGAAGCGTGACCGTCCCATTTGTTTCCGTCAGCAGGTCGAACACAGAGACCATCGGCGTTGCCAGGTACTCGTGCCGTGAGTTCATCAATGGAACTAACACGTTGTGTTCGACCTGCCGAATTCCAACCGAGATTGGATTCTCAAGGTATAGATCAAGAAGCCTGGCCCCCATTTCGGAAAGAGACTTTCGTGATTCATTGGCTTTGTACTTGATTTCGGTGCCGCGATAGTCATGCCAGGTTTCAAGAAACTCACGAATGACGATGTCACGATCAATCGTTTCACCAACCTTGATCTGATTGTGAATGTAGGCGAGGGCGTTGTGGATCGCAGAGCCAAAGACCAAACCGCTTCCAGCGGTAGGTTCTGGCAGCTTCAAGATGCGTTTGAAGTAGAACTGGAGCGGACAGCGGAGAAACTGACTTAACCTGCTGTAGGAAGCCGAGCTTCTCCGCTGTGAAGCATCTCCAAATGAATCCATTCGGATCAAGACAGATTCCTATTTTGCATTGACGAGTTGGTCGATCGCGGAGGCTGCCTCAGACTTAGTCAACTCGTAGACACTTTTTGGCGTGTCAAAGTTGAGAGAGTTGGAAACGTGGGATTCCAGCTCGATTTTCGACATGTTCTTTTGCCGACCTAGGTTCAGCAGAAATTGCACTTGTTTGTTGGTCGCCGGACTTGCTGACTGAGGTTTCGAGTCGACGCCATTGCGACTTGGCCATCTTGGTTGATGGCTTGTTGCTTGCCCATTTGATCGTGGCTTGGCGGGAGTAGCAGACGTGTTGTCGCCGTGTTTTTCAACCTGGTCCTTCAACGCCTCGTCCGCAACGTCGAACAATTCCTGGACTTGAGCTAAAACTCGCTCGGGATCATCCAGTCGAGCATTGATTTCACCATCGACGGTGACGGAGAAACCGTGTGAGTTGTAATCTTGGGACAGCTTGCGGCTTTTGCCGACGGTAACTCGGAGCATTTTGACCTCGCTTGTTTAAGTGCAAGATCATTACGTTGTTCATTCGCGTAGCACTGCGGGATGTTTCAGGCAACGTCACTTGACAACTCAATTGGATTAGGTTGAGCATCTTTCTTGAATGCGTCTGTTGACGCATATAATTCCAAAGTGACGGAATCTATTGACCTCAAGGAAGCGGTAGCATGGCAACCGAACAAGACGTTTCTTCCCCAAAACTGATCCTACCTCAACTATTGTTTTCCCAAACCCACGCAATCGGCAGGGTTTTGTATTTGATTCGGCCTGAAATTGACGTTGCTGTTCAATCAACGGAGGAAATTTCAGTTTCAAAACGCAGGACCGAAGAACTAAGTGTCCTGTCCAGTGGAGAGAGGATTGTTTCAACAGCCCGGAGCAATTGCCCAATAC
>CAZOXC010000045.1:9183-10924 GCA_964583205.1 uncultured Pirellulaceae bacterium
GCCCAATACCAATGGGCGTTGATGGTGTGTTTTTGCTCAAATCTGAAGGAATCCGTAGGTGGCTTTTCCTCCAGCTGCTCGACGAGTTTGAAGACGACCTAAAAACCAACGGTCTTAAAAAAATTTCGGGCCGATCGTTTAGTATCTGGCAGAAAAACGTTCGACTCCAGGCAAAGCGACTCAATTCCAGAAAGAAAGTGATTCAGGAAGGTCTTCGTCCTCCACAAATCGGAGCATTGCACTCGATTGGTGCTCATTGGAGTCTTCATCAACACGCTGCCACGATCGTAATGCCGACTGGCACAGGCAAAACTGAGACGATGTTGGCAACTCTGGCAGCCTTCACCAATGGAACAATGCTGGTTGTTGTTCCAACCGGGCCGCTCAAACGGCAAACCATGCGAAAATTCCTTAACTTCGGTCTGCTTCGAAAGCTGGGGGTGTTACCTGAGGATATTCCAAATCCTATCGTGGGAGTTATCAATAAACGTCCGCGTACTGCTGCTGACTTGAAACCGTTCGAAAATTGTCACGTAGTTGTTTCTACAATGTCCGCAATGGCACAGGGCACAGCCGTGCCACTCGCCTCGGATATTGCCGAGATCGCGGAAATTTTGGTTGTTGATGAAGCTCATCATATTGCTGCCAAATCCTGGTCCACATTTCGGGAAGCGTTCAAGAAAAACAAGATATTGCAGTTTACTGCAACACCGTTTCGACGGGATGGGGAGCTAGTTGATGGTGACGTGATTTACAGCTATCCGCTCAGGCGAGCCCAACTTGACGGCTATTTTCGTCCAATTAGTTTTTCTCCGGTTCATGAGATAGATCCCGAGGAAGAAGATTCGGCTGTCGCTAAACAAGCCATCAACCAGTTAAAAGAGGACCTTACCGCTGGATGGAATCACTTGCTCATGGCACGCTGTAAAACGATTGATCGTGCCACCGAAGTTCACAAGATCTATTCAAAACTTGCTCCGGAGTATTCGCCGGTGCTAGTCCATTCAGAGGATAGCGATTCCGCCACAAATCTGGAAAAGCTTCGAGCAATGGACAGCCGAATTGTTGTTTGTGTTGATATGCTGGGTGAAGGATTTGATTTACCCGAACTGAAAATCGCAGCCGTTCACGACACTCACAAGAGTTTGGCAGTCTTACTCCAATTCACGGGTCGATTCACACGTTCTTCTGGCGAGAACATAGGCGATGCTACTATCATCGCCAACATAGCAGATCAGCGAGTTTCGATGGCTCTGGAACGACTCTACAGCGAAGATGCCGATTGGAACCATTTGCTCAGCGAGTTCAGTTCGACAGCAATCAAAGAACATAATGAGCTGATCGAGTTTCTCAATTCTTCAGAGCGATTGGCGGGAGACGACAGTGAAGAGGTCACTCAGATTTCAAACCAACTGCTTCGTCCAAAGTTCAGTGCGGTTATTTATCAATGCTCCAGTTTTAGGCCCAAAAATTTTCACAAAGCACTTGGGAAAAACACTTCCGTTCATTCCGTATGGCTGCACAAGGAAACAAATACGCTCTATTTTGTGACTTGCAGTGAACCACCGGTTGGGTGGACTCGGTCCAAGGAGATCCATGATCGTCAGTGGGATCTGTTCGTTGTTCACTACAACGAAGATCAAAAGCTGCTCTACATCAACTCAACTGACAAGAGTTCGATTCACGAGGGCTTGGCCAAGGCAGTTGGAGGAAAGAGTGTACAGCCAATTCGAGGTGATAC
>CAZOXC010000046.1:0-10879 GCA_964583205.1 uncultured Pirellulaceae bacterium
ATCGTGATCTGCCCTATCTCGTCATGCCATACATTGCCGGCATTTCTCTGCAACAACGAATGGATCGGCAAGGCCCTCTCGAACTGGTGGAGATCTTGAGAGTTGGAAGTCAAATTGCTGGAGGCCTGGCAGCGGCTCACCAAAACGGCTTGATTCATCGAGACATAAAACCTTCCAACATCATGCTGGATGAAGGCGTCGAAACGGCATTGATCACCGACTTTGGTTTGGCTCGAACCATTGACGACGCCACAATGACAAGGAGCGGCGCCATTGCTGGCACACCTGAATACATGTCTCCAGAACAGGCTCGGGGAGATACGGTTGACTGCGTCAGTGACATTTTCAGTTTGGGAAGTCTGTTGTACGCACTGTGTACTGGAAACCGTCCTTTCCGCGCGAAAACGTCGTTTGGCGTGCTGCGAAAAATCACCGATCAAGAACCGACGCCAATTCGAGAGCTAAACCCAGAGATACCAAAATGGCTTTGCGAACTAATCCAAAAAATGCATGCGAAATCGCCGCAAGGCAGGCCTACTTCAGTCGAGGTACACGATCAGCTGGTTGCATGCCTGGCCCACGTGTACCAACCCGATCGAATTCCGCTACCTGAAAAACTGGCCAATCCAACTTTTCCAACCAAGCCTTTAGTTTCGAGAACCTTGCTAGTAGGGACATTCACGATGATGACAATCACCTTCGTTGCGATCATTTTCGCCGCCATGCAATCCGACAACCTATTTAGTGACCGCGACAGCGAAAACGAAATCGCTACGAAATCGCCCCTTGTCACAGATTTAATTGAAGAGCCAACCGTCTTCAAAACGCACGATCTGGACTTCCCAGACCAAAACAGACTGGGGATGCTCGATGTCAATATTAACCGCGGCTTCATCGATGTGATTGGCCATGATGGCAAGAACGTTGTCATTGAAATACTGACACCACCCAGATTTGAGAAAGCCGCAGGCGACCAGGAAAAGGGCTCCGACCTATCAGTTATATACGCCCCAAAATACGACATTGATTTTGATCGTGACGGCAACTCCATCAAGCTCAACACATACAATCAGGACTACGTACTGAACCTTCGAATCAAAGTTCCTTATCAAACCAACCTTTCACTTGACAGCTACATGGATGGTTACCTGATCGTCAAGAACGTATCGGGTGTAATCGACACCCACTCGCAACACTGTGACATTAGTATGCAGGACATCGCAGGTTCGGCGACAAGTTACAGCCGCAACGGCAATATTACCATCGTTTTTCAAGAGGTCGCAGCCAACGCAAAGCTGGACATTGAATCTTACAACGGAAACATTGATCTGACCCTGCCTGACTCGATCGCAGCAACCACCGCGATATCTTCCGGCACAGGCAGCTATCGATCGGCATTCGACATTGCTTCGGTTGAAGACCAAGAACGTCCAGACTCAATACTCGCCAAGGTGAAATCAAACGTAGAAGAATACCAGTTCGGTAAGATCAATGGTGGTGGAATTCCACTGCGGATCGAAGGCGAAAACGGCCTGATTCAAATCCGAAACAAATCTACTCAATCGCCGAAATAAAATGTGTCAGGAGCCAACGAAAGTGCGCAAATTGTCTTGATGCAAGTTAAAGACAGTGAATCTTCAAGACGCCTCATGGTTGCCTCTTTCTGATCGCAAACCGAAAATCAGCTTTTGTAGAATCCTGCAATTGTTGCTCTTGAGCTGCTGAAGTGCAGTCGAGCGAATACAATCGTCCATTGCAAAAAAAATCGGCAGCCTATAGTGGTCACTGAAACGTGAACTATTTGCTGCCGAAATGTTTGTGACAGGGAATTCTTGCTTGGGAATTCTTGCTTGGGAGTCTTTGCCTGAGCGGGTTGAGGTTGGTTTAAATCCATCCTTCTTCGCGTACAGTATTGACCATCGCGGCGGCTGAATTCACACCCATTCGAGTGTAAATCCGAGCCCGATGGTTCTCGACTGTTTTGCAACTGATCGAGAGCGCGCTGGCAATCTCTTTGCTGGATTCGCCTCGGGAGACTCGCGACACAATTTCGAACTGCCGAGGTGTCAGGCTGCAAGTCTTTTCAAGTGATTCGAATGACTCGCGCAAATTTGGCGAACAATAACGCCGTTGACCGTTTACTGCGAGAATCGCTTTGTGTAACTCGGCAAAAGTCTCTTCTTTGGAAATCAAACCACCGATTGATTTCGACCACAGCATTTTCAAATACTGTGTTTGGTTGTTATTTCCAAGAATGACCATTCGCGAAACGATATTTTTGCACCGTTTCACTTTCTGCCAACATTTGAATTTCATGGCGTCAACATCACAAACCAGAACGTCCCATTCAGGGTTCTTTCCAGGGTCTCTAAACTGTTTGTCAGTCATGTCGGTAGCAAGAAACTCCGAACGATAACCGGCCCGATTGGCTATCGTCACAATGCCCTCGGCCAGTAACCGGTTGCCCGTCACGATCGCCAGCCGGATTTTCGATTTAGTTGGAAGTTTTGGAGGGGGACTCAAAAACTGCGCTGCATTCATATCCATCCGTCGTCTCATCAATGGAAGGTTGAGTAATTCCACGTGCAAATCGCCCATGGCTATAGTCAAATAGCAATTTGGGTATGAGTACTGACACCTAAAAACAGAAAAATCCTAAAAAACCGATCCCAATAGAAAAACCCCGCTATAGCAGGGTTTTGATGCGAATGTTTTCAGGTAAGAAAATGCAATTTCGATTCTATTCGATGTCGAATTCGACTTGCAAAATGGACTTAATCTTCTCGAATCGGCGAAACAGCGTCCGTTCTTCCAGCCCGGTCCGCTCGCAAATTTCGGCATTGGAAAATCCGCCAATACGCAGCAGAGCGATCTTGCGTAACTCGTCATCTCCCAGGCAGTCGATCAATTCCATGAACTGGAAGGTTTGATACTCTGCCGGATCGAGTTGGCCGCGGGTTTGCACTTGTTGATCGAGCCCGTTTTTCTCGTTTTGAGCATCTTGAAATACAGACTCGCCGCGAACATTACCAGCACCGCGTTTCAGGGCTCTTTTGTGACGGGCGGTCTCGGCAGCCTTGTTGCGAGTCATGCTCATCAGCAACCCCCAGAGCTGTTCTCGGTTGGTAACCTCAGAAAAATCGCCCGATTCAAACTTCTTATAAAGCGAGCAGAGGACTTGGACGGAAACGTCTTCCTCATCAGAATCGCGTCGTTGAACTCCACCCAGAAACCGGCGGGCCATACGAGTAACCACATCGCCATACCGTTCCCAAATTTTGGCCTGCGCGTCTTTGTCGCCATGTGGCAAACGAGAAATCCAGCCCGAAACGCTCTCGTCTGACTCTTCCCTCATGTCGAGGCTGCGGTCTATTTCATCGTTCAATTGTCTCCGGCAGTTTGTCTGCTGCCGCCTCCATCTCGATAACCAAGGATAGTTGCTAACAAAGCAATTCCAAACCCTTCTGCACCTTTATTTTTATTTTTGCCAGTGCAAGTCTGCCATCAGCCTGTCTGTAGGTGATTATACCCAAATCGTGATCTCTAAGTCTGTTTCGAAGCGCCACATTCTGTGCAATTTGTGGCTGTTACAGTTGGAAAGCCGAATCGCAGTTACTTGACAGTTTCGTCATATAAGGGCAACAAACGATAATCGACTTCCAAAGAAAGTAGATTCATTGTGGTTACATATAATCGACCACCACCCTTACGACCCCAGGAATCGGGTACGGGTTCGTAGGGATGCCAACTCCCGGCCATGTCGCCACTACGAATTTGAGTGCGAATCAGCAGGGGATGCAAAGCGTCAAACCATTTTTCCCAGCGCTCGCCACCGACATGCCGAATGACTTGCGTGGCATAGTACCAATAGTAGGTATCTCGAGATTCGGCGGTTGCGTCACTGGGCAAGTGTTGCATCAAGTAGTCGGCGCCGGCGACCAGTCGCTCGTCCTCTCGATTCCAGCCCAGATACAATCGCATTAACAAACCAACGCTGGTCATACAGGGAGTGGGTTTACGACCGTGCGAGCGAATCGTAGTTTCATCGTCCACCGCGTTGGGGTTGTAGCGGAACAAGTGCTGACTGACCGGGTCGCGGGCAGTCCCCAACCAGCTTTCGACACCTGCCAGGGTTTTGGGGTCCACGTCCAGACCTGACAAGCGGGCGCTTTGCAGCGCCATCACCATCCAGCCTGTTACGCTGGTATCGCTGCTTACGCCTCGTTGGTATCGCCAACCTCCCAGGTTATCGTGCTGCGTGTCCTCGATAAAATCGATTGCTCGTTGAGCGGCTCGGCGGATCTCAGGATCGCGCGTCATTCCGTAGGCTTCGGTCAGAGCCAGTGCGGCGATTCCGTGACTGTAAAATTGGCTGTTCTTGTTGGTAGCGGCATCGGCCTGGACAAACAAATTTCCATTGTCGTTTTGATTCTCGATCAGCCAGGTAACTGCTCGGGAAAGTTGTTCGGAGTATTTGAACTCTCGATGATTGTATCCGGCTCCCTGGAACGCCAATAATGCCAGTCCGGTTGCGGCCGCATCTGAATTGTATTGCAGTGCCCGCTCCGGGTGCCCCAGGTCGAATTTGCCCAACGACCAGCTTCCGTCTGCGGATTGGTTTCGAGCCAGAAAAGCCAGCCCCAATTCGATCGCCTCTTCAGTCTCGGGCGAAGTTTGTGAATTTGAACTGCGACGGGATTTGAATGCGTCTTTGGCAACGATCGCATCGCTGTTTACGTTTGGGGTACCACCAGGTTGCTCACGCACGAAACGTGTGGGTGCATTCGGCATCAGGGTTTCGCTTTCGCGACTGGCCCGTCGGCTGTTGAGCCCGGGTTCAACCGAAAAATCGGTGCTCAGACCAGCTGGTCCAATCGGTGCTTGTAATTCGAACTCCATCCCTTCGGACGACCTTCGCTCGGCAGTCGTAATTCGCTGGTTCAAGCTATCGATGTCGTTACCAGCGCCGTCAGTCGTTTCAACGGGAACCGCTCCGCTGGATCGCGCCACCGAGGTGTCCATATCAATGTCGTTGGCGCGACTGTCTCCGTTTTTCCGATCGGAGAAATTCCGTTCAGCGATTCCCGGCGCGCTGGCATCAATTGAGGGCAATGCGCCGTTGGGATTTCGTTTCTCGGCGATGCCGGTGGGATTTCCGAGTGCCGGTTCGGAGCGAGTAGTAGTCGCGCGGGATATGCCTGCGTTGAGCGCGCCCGAATCGATCTGACGTTCGGCGGCAATCGCAGCCTGTTGAGTGGCTTCACCTCGAGCAGTCGCTTCGCTTCCCAGACGTCGGTCATCGGTTTTCGCTATTAGTTCAGTCGAAGGCGATCCGGAGTCCCGGTTCGTGGTCCGCTGGCCTTCGGCAAAATTCAAGTTCTCGTCGGTTCGCGGCAGGCTGTCGCCTTTTCCGGTTCGTCGCTCTGCCGGGTCGGCGGCCAGTAATTCTGCTGAACCGGAAATTCCTTCGCGGCTGGCGTTGGTAGATCTTGATTGTTGCAACTGTGAGCTTTCTCCGCCGTCGCGCATCGCTAGATCGGCGCGCGAGTTCTCATCGCTGAACTGCGCGGATCTGTCGCTGGGTGCTTGCCAGGGAGCGGCGTCGGTGCGACCAACCTGGGCATTCAGGGTGGGAGTCGAGCCGCCAGCCAGTTCTCGTTCTGTCGAGCGTTGTTGGGAGCGCTGCATAGAAATTTCTGGTTGGCCACCGCCTTCGACTCGACCAGATTGGGACTCACTGACAATTCGTTGAGCGCCGAAATCGACTTCTGATTCACCTCGGTCTGCTGAAATTTCGTTTCGATGCTGTGAAGTGGTGGCGCTTTCCAGAGCTGCACTGGCGGACTCGGTCGATGGCTGGACATTGCGTTTCGCAGAGAGGCTGGCCGAAGGACTGGTGGTCGCTTCCACTGATGTACTGGGGACTGATGCGTCGGCAATTTGATCTGGAACTCTGGAAGCCTGGGAGGGCGTGATCGCCTCGATCGGAATCGAAGAATTCTGTTGACTCTGTCTCCGAGCCGACTGCGAAGGCGACATGGCGGCGCTCTGTCGCGACCCTGTTTCCCGGGCCATGTTTCTGGAGCGACCGATTCCCGCAGTGCCGCTTGTGGACCGGTTCACTGAGAGTTGCGGAGTGGCTTCGCTGGGCGAATTGTTTTCGGCCACAGCACCACGATTCATGCTGGGTGCCTCGATTCGCTCGGTCGTGATTGGCTGGACCGCGACATTGGCCGAGCGTCGAGTGGTGGTTCGCATTTGCGGAACTGGTTGAGCACTGGCGGTGTTGGAAGTGGTGCGACGTTGCGGTTGAGCTGTTTGGTCGAGTGTCGTTTGTGTGGTCGCGCTGTCGGTGGAGCGACTGCGGGCCATTTCTGACTGGGCCGGCGCGCTGCGAGCTATCTCGACACTCCTGGACTTCGAGGATTCCGATGATGCGCGGCTGGGGTTGGTCGGCGACGGGGTACTGGAAACGGCCGCTGACGTAGAGGGCGCGGCTTCGCTGTTAGCTGTCGAGCGACTGCGGCGGGGCAGGGCTTCAGCTTGCGAAGGTTGATCCGACCTGGGTTGCCGGCGATTCCGATTGGTTGTGATTTCGGGGGAACCGCTGGTGGGCTGTGTTTCTGACTGACTGCGCTGGGTTGCTTGTCCGGGTGAAGCCGGTTGCGACCTTTCCACCGTGACCTGGCGTTCACTGGATGCTGCGGGTTGGTTCGTCGATTCGGCGGCAGCCAGGGCTTTTGAAGTTTCAGCTCGAGTCGAAGATTTTGGTTGCAAGTTGGTTTCGGAACGTCTGGCTTGCGACAGGTTTTCGCCTTGCTTCGGAACTGTTTGTCGAGTGGTTTTTCGTTTTTGAACCTGCGGCGAGAGCGTCGGTTGAGTATCGGCAACTTCAACGGTTTGCGGTGTGATTTCGGTTGGCCGGGTTGGCTGTTCACGTTCGGGCAAAGGTTCTTCGACTACCGGAGTGGGAACTTCATTGAGTTCTTCCCAAGGTTTAGTCTGGTGTGGCGAAGAAATTCTTAGAACGCGCTGCTGTCGCACTGTCTGGCGGTTTTCGACCGGTTCACTGGCCACTGCGTTGCCAAAGATATTCACCTGATTGGCGTAAATCACAAACAACAGGTGGATCACCATACTCAGCAGCAGGCCGACTTGAAGCGAGCGGCGGAAGCGGCGGTTATCGACCAGTCGCAGCAACAGCAGCAGACTGAAGAAAGCCAGCGGAATGACCATCAAGCTGGTCCACAGAGCCGCGCCTTTGAGCAGAGAAACCATGGCACCGGCAGAAAACGCACTGAGCAGGCAGAGTCCGACCACGACCGGCCAAAACTGCGAATCGAACGAGCGATCTTCGACCTGCTGGGCACGTCGGGGCAAGAAAGGATTCGAATTGCCGTTCGGTTGGCTCATGCAAAACTATTCCGAGTCATCGGAAGTCATGGTTGTATAGTTTTCAATTCCGACTCGTTTGCAGACATCGATAACTTGAATAAAAAATTCGTAGTCGGCTGTTCGGTCACATCGAATCACGACGGTTTGGCTGTCCGGGTTGTTAGTGGCAGCCGTCCGCAGGAATTCCTCAACCTCTTCAATCAAACGAAACTTGCCATCCATGTAATATTGCCCGTCCTTGTCAATGTTGACGATGACTTCGCGAATTTCAGAAGTCAAAGGCGCTGCTTCACTGGCGGTGGGAAGTTGCATATCCAGTTCCTGTTCTGCTCGCACGAACTTGGTCGCCACCAGAAAGAAGATAATCAACAGGAAAACCACATCGATGAGCGGCAGGATGCTCAACGAAGCGACGGCGCGGGATTTTTTTAACTGGACGGCCATGCCGGACTCCGGACTCGATGATTACCTTGGCAAATTAGTTTGTTGAGCGGGTTCAGTTTGCAGATCGGGATCACCTCGCTTTTTTCTGCGAGGCTCGGCAGCGGCTCGCATTTTGCCTTCCAGAGGCTCCAATTGTGGAGTCAGATTGAGCACCAATTCGTCAATCCGATTGAACCAGGAGACAATACGGTTTTCAAATATGTGAGCCATGACTGCGGCCGGAATGGCGATTGCCAAACCGCACATCGTGGTCACCAGTGCCGTGTAAATGCCCTCGGCAAGTGCATCACTTTTGTCTTCGTTGATTCCCAGTTGGGTACTCTCATAAAACGCCTGGGTGATTCCCCAGACAGTTCCCAGCAAACCAATCAGCGGCGCGACGGCGGCTGCCAGGGTCAACCAGGAAACGACGTTATGCAACTTGTTCGCTTCACGCTGTGAACATTCGGCGACTGTGTTTTCAACTTCGGGCAGTGGGCGACCGGCTTTCAACAGCATTGCCTTGACAACTCGAGCTCCCACGGAGGGGAATTGTTGGCATGCCTTGTAGGCTCGTCTGGGATTGAAGCCTTCTTCGTCGGAGGCGATGAACCCCAGCTCATTGACGAATTTTCCGGGTAAGATTTTGTCCTGTCGCAGAGCAAGTGTTCGTTCGATCGTCAGCGACACGACCAAAATCGACAACAATGCCAGCGGGATCATGAACCATCCACCTCGAACCAGCAGGCCCAGGAAGTTCAGGCCTTCTTTTTGGTTGGATTCACCTTCACTCGATATATTCGAATCAGGCAGGTTGGTTGCCGAGTTTCCGTCGCTGGCCGGAAGACTGTCGACTTGTGTATCCACTTGTGGAGTTATCGGTTCGGTTTGTCCGTAGGTTGCTTGAGTCAGCAGGGACAAACAGCAGGTTAGTATGGCCAAGGCGGCCACGGTCCAAATACGGTTCAAGGTTCTTCTCCGATTCAAAATGACGCGGCCCGATTGTTCCTGCACCGGGCTGCGGCCGAGCGATCCGGGGATCACTTTAAGTTTTCGAGTTTCAACAAGTTGCGTTTCGAGTTTTCCACGAACTCGCAATCGGGATACTTCTGAACAACCATCTGGAACAATTTGTTGGCTTCGGCGATCAATTGTTGACGGGAAGTCGCATCGGTGGTTTCGCTGATACGAACAAAATTGCAACGAGCGGCTTCGTAGACGGCGTGAGCCTGCCATTTTTTGACATCCTGACTGGCACGATCACCGCCATAACCGTTGATCACCAATTTGAATTGGCGAATTGCATCATCGTACTTCTGATCGCCAAATAGAACTTCACCGATCATGAATCGAGACCGAGCACCGACGGCGTTGAATTCGCCGATCACATTCTCCCATGCTTCGATCGCTTTGTCCGAATCGCCCAAGCCATAGTGCGCAGCACCGACTTCGTACCAGGCTTCGGGAGCAAATTCCCATTCGCTTTGGTCTTCGACGATGGGCAAGGCAAACTCAAGCGCGGACTTGTAGTCCTTCGATAAATTCGCTGACTGCGCGCCATGAAGACGCGAAGTCAATTCGATTCCCGGGGTGGCAGTCGCCGACTTGGGAATCTCGTCAATCGCAACCTTGTAAGCTTTTACAGCCAGGGCGTGTTGGTTTGCTTTGAAATAAGATTCGCCAATGAAAGACAAAGCGTCGGCCGCCAATTCGCCTTGAGGAAATTCTTCCAACTGCGATTCAAATTCGTTTTTGGCCTGTTCGAATTCATTCATGTAGAAATAGGAACGGGCCAGGCTGTAAGCGGCTTTCTCGGCCAGTCCCGTGTTGTCGGTATTTTCGCGGCAGAACGTATAGTGTTCGATCGCCTTTTTGAATTCCTTTTTACCGTAATGCGATTGTGCCACATGGAAAAACGCCTCGGGTGCGAGTTTGCTTTTCTGGTGTTTCTCCGTGATGACTCGAAATGCATCGAGGCTTTCAGCTTCCTGCTTAAGCTCCCTGTGTGCCCAGCCCAATTCGTAATGAATTCTGTCGTCAAACTGGGAATCTGGATCTTCCGATTTAATCGCTGTAAACAATTGCGCGGCGGCGGACCAATTCTGAATATCCATCAAGCAAAGCCCTTTTTCATACTTTGCCGAGAACTCCAGTTTGCCCAGATCGTCGCCTTTGAGGAATTCATCTAAATCTTTGATTGCCAGCTCAGGTTTGCCGGTCTGGCGAAAACTCATTCCTCGATTCAACAAAGCTGCACTAGATAATTTATGTTCAGGAAACTTGTTGAGCAAATCGCTGAACAAGCTGATCGCTTCCTCGTAAGAGGACTCTTCAATTTTGCCCCAGGCCATTCCGTAGAGTGCATCGGGTGCGAAATTGGCGTCGCCAGTTGCGGCCGATTTGTACAACTCATCAGCTTTGGCAAAATTTCCCTGAGCATAATACACGTCACCCATGCGATAGCTGGCTTCACCAAGCAAACTGGATTCGGGAAAATCTTTGGCTATGGATTCCAACAATTCCAGCGATCGCTGGGAGTTACCCAGTTCGTTCTCGCTGCGAGCCAATAGCAGGGTTGCCAGGTCTGCCTGTTCCCATTGCGAGTTGGCGAGCAGTGAGTTTTGCAGCGACTCCTGGGCCTTTTGGAAGTTTTTCAATTTAAACTGACTTTCGCCGACCAGAAAATGAGCTTTGGCTTGTTGTTCTGGAATTTTGAACTGTCTGGCTTTCGCAGTCAGCAAAGTAATCACGCCATCGTAGTCACTCTTTGAAAGTCGAATCTGGCCAATTTGATTCTGCCAGTTTTCCGTTTTCGGATGGTCTTCGAACTGCAACAGGTTCTCGGAAATCGTCTTCTCTGCACTATCGTAGTCGCCTGTTGCGATTTGCGTGTCGGCCAGCAACTCTCGCATATCAGGAAAGAACTCGCTCTTATCGTAATGCAGAGCGAACTTGTCGATCAGCTCAAGAGTGGTTTTGTGATCGTTGGCAAGTCTCGATGTGTAGGCGTGGTTATAAAGAGCTTGGGCAGCCAATTCGTGATTGGGATACTGGTTATGAA
>CAZOXC010000047.1:0-10835 GCA_964583205.1 uncultured Pirellulaceae bacterium
GTCGGCGAGTAATAACAACTCATCCTCATCGGCTTCGAGTTCTTGCGCCAACTTGTGAATAAATTTTTCCGATGGAAAGTCGCCGTGGTGAAGTTTTCCGTTTTCAACTTTGCTGACATAGCTATTTGTTACAGCGAGACGATTTGCTAATTCACGTTGAGTGAATCCGCAATCCTTGCGCAGTTGTCGAACTCGGACTCCAAAGTTCATGCAATTAACCTTCCCCATAATTGCTTGCTTATTCGCAGTATCGTATGCTGGTTGTACTTTTCGGTCAACCATCTGGCCGTGTTCACGGCTTAAAGGCGCTCAATGGGAACAACACTCGCTACCATTCCAGAACAAGGTCAACTGGTCTCCGTCCGATCTCGGCGTTGGCTAGTCAATGACGTTGCGCTAAGTAGCTTGCCAGCAAGTGGACTAAAAGCAATTGACAAGCGACAGTCATTGCTGACTTTGTCATCAATCGAAGATGACGGACTTGGAGAGGAATTACAAGTCGTCTGGGAACTTGAACCCGGCGCACGAGTTATCGAAAAAGTCGCATTGCCTGAACCAACCGGTTTCGATTCTCCAGAACGCCTAAATGCATTCCTTGATGCCGTTCGCTGGGGAGCATCCTCATCGGCTGATGTGAAGAGCATCCAGTCACCATTTCGTAGTGGAATCGACATCGAAGACTATCAGCTTGATCCAGTTGTTCGTGCGATCCAAATGCCAAGGCTCAACTTGCTGATCGCCGATGATGTTGGTCTGGGTAAAACGATTGAGGCTGGAATGGTCGCGCTCGAACTAATGATTCGCCATCGAGCCAGAAAGTTGTTGATCGTCTGCCCGTCATCATTGCAGATCCAGTGGCAAGAACAGATGCGAGACAAGTTTGGACTCGATTTTCGTATCGTTAACAGTCAGTTGATGAAGGACTTACGTCGTCAACGTGGAATCCATGTAAATCCATGGAGCCACTTCCCCCGCTTGATCACCTCAATTGATTTCCTTAAACGAGAGCGTCCACTTCGGTTGATGCGCGATGTCTTGCCCGGCCCCGGCGAGCCGATCTATCCACGCAAGTTTGATTTGTTGATTGTAGATGAATCACACAACTGTGCCCCTTCTGGTCGTGGAAAGTATGCGACAGACTCACTTCGGACGAAGGCATTGAGAACTCTGGCTCCGCACTTTGAGCATAAACTGTTTCTCACAGCCACTCCGCACAATGGTTACCCAGAGAGCTTCTCTGCACTGTTGGAGTTGTTGGATAATCAACGCTTTGCCCGCAGTACGCCACCAAGCCGCGAACAACTTGATGCCGTCATGGTTCGTAGGCTTAAGTCTGAGCTTCCTCCAAAGTGGGATGGCTCGCAACGGTTCCCGAAGCGAACTCTTGAACCGCTCGAAGTTCCTTACACCGACCAAGAACGTGAAATTCATGCCGCTTTGAAAGAATACGGTGGATTGCGAACCGAGCGAGCCAAAGATAACACCGAATCCATGGCAACAGATTTCGTACTCAAGACACTCAAAAAACGGCTGTTCTCAAGCCCCGCTGCATTCCTGACAACGTTGGAAAAACACGAAGACTCAATTCGTCACGGCAAAAAGAAAAAGTCGCACACGTCACCATCGGCAGGAATTCTAAGGCGTGAAATCGAGCGAATCGAAGAAGATTATGGCGACGATGAAGAATACGACGAGGCAACCAATGATGCAGTCGATACAGCCAGCCGCGTATTCTCGGAGCCAACCAAAGAAGAGCTTGACCTGATCAAAAAGATGAAGAAGTGGGCAGATCGGGCCTGCGCACAAAACGACTCCAAAGCCAAGCAATTAATCGAGTGGCTCAAGACACACATTCGTCCAAAGAAGAAATGGTCAAACGAGCGTGTCATCATCTTCACAGAATATCGTGCAACACAAAAATGGCTCGCTGATGTCATGGCCTCTGAAGGTTTCACCGGCCAAGACCGTCTACTCACGATGTATGGCGGCATGGACTCAAAGCTTCGTGAATCGGTGAAGGCCGCATTCCAAGCAGCCCCAGATCAAAGCAACGTTCGAATTCTGTTGGCGACGGATGCGGCCTCCGAGGGCTTGGATCTTCAGAACCATTGTTCCAAACTGATTCACTACGAAATTCCTTGGAACCCCAACCGGATGGAACAACGCAACGGTCGTGTTGATCGTCATGGGCAGAAATCTGACCAAGTTGAAATCTTCCATTTTGTTGCCGATGGCTATCAGGATCGTGAAGGCCAAAGCGAGCAGGCGTTAAGTGATCTTGATGCCGATCTTGAATTCCTGATGCGAGTAGCAATAAAGGTCGAAACGATTCGGGAGGACTTGGGGAGCGTTGGTCAAGTTTTAGCGGACGATGTAGAGCACGCCATGCTCGGCAAGGGTTACAGCCTTGGCAAAACTGCTACCGCCGAAAAGAACAGCGATCCGGTTCGCAAGATGTTGAAGTTCGAGCGAGATCTCGTGAAGCAGATTGAACAGTTGCTTCAACAGTATCGGGAAACTCAGAAAGAGTTGCGGCTCTCGCCAGCCAACATTCAAAAGGTTGTGGAAGTTGGGCTTGAGATCGCCAGCCAACCGAAGCTGATTCCTGTCAAAGGTGAAGGAAACGAATCGGTTTTTCAATTGCCAGCCTTCAAAGGAAGCTGGACTTCATGTGCGGATGGTTTGATCCATCCTCATACCCAAGAGATTCGTCCAATTACTTTCGACGCCGATGTTTCCAAAGGACGAGACGATGTTGTACTCGTTCACCTCAACCATCGATTGGTACAGATGTGTTTGCGTTTGTTGCGTGCCGAAGTCTGGTCGGTTGAAGGGCGCAAGAAAATGCATCGGATCGAAACCCGGATAGTTCCTGATACGGCACTGGCTACTCCAGCCGTAATCGCTCATGGTCGTTTAGTTGTAATCGGCGGTGACACGCATCGGTTGCATGAAGAATTGATCGCAGCCGGTGGATATATCAAGGAAGGCCGCTTCAACCGCATGAACGTCGGCCAAGTCGCCGAAGCCTTGCTGTCAGCAACCAACGATCAGCCATCCGCCAAAGTTAAGAAACAACTGTTGAAGCTCTGGGATTCGCTTTCTAGTTCACTTCAGCAATCGCTGGTTGCACGAACCAAAGATCGAACCTCTGGCTTGGAAAAGCGATTGAAGGAGCGTGCTGCCAAAGAAACCGCTGACATCGAATCAGTGCTTACAGAACTTAAGACGGCGATTGAGAAAGAGCTTGACGAACCAGAATACAAGCAAACTGAGTTTGAGTTTTTTACTGACCCTGAAACAGAACAGCTTGAACGCAACAAGGATTTTTTACGTGCCCGTATCCAGCAGATCCCCGGCGAGATAGTTCAAGAAACTGAAGCGATCAAAGCGCGTTTTGAAAATCCTCAGTCTCGAATGTTCCCGGTAGCGGTGACTTTCTTGGTTCCAAAAAAGATGGCGAAAGGATAGGCATGTCAACAGACGGTATCACCCATGAGGCAGTCTACGAGGAGATGCTTGCCGTTCTTGAAAACTTGGGCGCTCGTGAAGTTGTTGAAACGATTCGCCAAACGGTTGCAAGAGGCGTAGTGCTGGAAGCCAACCAAGAGTTTTCGACAAAAACCTTGCGTTCAATGACTGGAGAAGAGTCTCTGGCCGTCGCTTTGGAGCATGTTGTCAGCTTGCTTGAAATTCCTTTGATGATCGAGTCGATTGAGAATGCTTTCGATGTCGAGGAATTTGTTTGGATGCAAGAATCGACATCGCTAAGCATCGGCACGATACGCCCACCTCAAGTTGAATCCAGAGACAGTCAGTCACTCCGAAGCTCATTGATGGAAGTGGTAAAGATCGCCGCCGAATTTGGCCTAAAGCTACCGGAGGTTGCGTGATGCCAACGCTTGTTGATTTGCAGAACGCAGTAAACGGGCTGCTAAACCTGCCGTCAGTACCAGCCGTCCTTCAATTGAACAGCCCTACTCGTGAACATGCATTCGAAGCATACGTTCTTTCCTGTTTGGCTAAAGCTGTTCGTCAGGCTGGAGGTACTGCGGTGATTCACGGGCGAAACAGCGGGCCGAATCCGCCAGTCGTGATTTTTCGGGGTGGCCATGGACGACTGGGTTCAAACACACAAGATTTCGCCTATGTTGTTTGCGAGCTTGGTGACAGGTCTTTTGAATTACACGCAGTGGTTCAATATGAGGGCAGTTCGGGCGCGATTCATGAAGTGGATGTGTCGATTTTTGACCATGCAGCAGCAGACAGAATTCGAAATACACCAGCCGCATTTGCAAATACTCGAAAGCTGTTCGGTGCAATTGAATGCAAATGCTACGACTCGTCTCTGGGAACAATGCTTGGGCGAACGTTTTATGGACTCGCTCATGATTGCGGCACTTTGCAGTTCAAGGCGTTCGTCACAAATGGCCATGACTCTGGGTTAGCAAAATATTTTGGGCATGGAAATCGAGGCATGGCGTTTTTTGGATTGTCGCCCACTCACCCCACCAACGAACAGCGATTCGTTGACTACTTTGATCAAACATTTCGGCAATGGGCAAAGGTGACCTAATGTCGATTCTCAAATACCATGCAGAGTGGCTGTCGCTAATTGAAATCTCTGGGCCGTTCTTGAGTCTGCCGATTCTCAAGAAGGTCTTTCCGCAGGGATTGGATGCGCATGATGCGGATCACTTTCGAATGTTGCGGCAAGTCCATGAAGAATGGGATGCAAATCAACATGGCTACAACCCTGACCCGGTGATCCATACGCAGTGGGTCAAATGGGTTTTGCGAAATACGCTTGAACTCGAAGACGTGCTGATCGAAGGCCAAGAGATTCCACAAACTCTTAAAGCTGAAATCGAAGAACCGCAGCATCGAGAAACTCTTCGCCCCGACATGGTTGTCATGGGGCCAGACGAAAAGCCGCGACTACTGGTGCAAGTTTACCCACTAAGTCAAAAGCTGGGCCGAACAGTTGAAGGCAAGAAGTGGAAAGCTTCGCCTGACACTCGGATGACTCAGTTGCTACGTGACAGTGGTGTACCGCTGGGACTGGTGACCAACGGCGATCAGTGGATGCTTGTTTATGCACCCAAGGGCGAGACTTCGGGCTACGCATCGTGGTACTCAACACTTTGGTTAGAAGAAAAGAAAACACTCGCAGCGTTTCGAACGCTGTTGGGCCTTCATCGTTTCTTTGGTGTGCCCATTGAAGAAACGCTGGCTTTCATGCTGGCCGAAAGTGCTTCACAGCAACAGGAAGTTACCGATCAACTTGGATCGCAGGTTCGCAATGCTGTTGAGATCCTGATCCAGTCGCTTGACCGAGCCGATCAGGACTACGGAAGAAAACTCTTGGCGAAAGTTCCAGAGAAAGTTCTCTACGAAGCAGCGTTGACCGTGATGATGCGGCTGGTGTTTTTGTTCTGTGCGGAAGAGCGAGAACTGTTGCTACTTGGCGATCCATTATACGACGAACATTACGCCGTTTCGACTTTGGTCGCCCAATTGCAGAATACGGCAGATCAACACGGCGAAGAGATCTTGGAACGGCGACTCGATGCATGGTGTCGATTGTTGTCAACGTTTCGAGCGGTATATGGCGGTGTTGCTCATGATCGGATGCACTTGCCAGCCTATTCGGGCAACCTGTTTGACCCAGATCGTTTCCCTTTTCTCGAAGGTCGCAAGTCAGGCACTTCATGGTTGGAGACGGAAGCAACGCCACTTCCAATCAACAACCGAACCGTTCTGCATCTGCTTCGTTCATTGCAATACTTGGAACTGCATGGCGAAGCTCAGCGATTGAGCTTTCGAGCTTTAGATATTGAACAAATTGGTCATGTCTATGAAGGCTTGCTTGACCACACCGCCAAGAGATCAACCGAACCAGTGCTTGGATTGGTTGGAAAGCATGAACCGGAGACTCCACTCTCCGTTTTGGAAGAGCAACGGCTGAAGGGTGACGACGAGTTCTATGGCTTCTTGAAGAAAGAAACTGGTAGCACACGCAAGTGGGAAAACTATCTCGATCAGGATTTGAAAAAGGAGGTTGCAAATAAGTTTCGCTCCGCATGTGGAAATGACGAGAAGCTATTCGAGCGAGTCAAACCACTGGCCAAGCTCGTTCGGATCGACACGTTTGGTCGCCCCGTAGTTATCCCTAAAGGGAGCGTCTATGTAACCGCTGGCACGGATCGACGCTCAAGCGGGACGCACTACACTCCCAAAAGTCTGACTGAGCCAATTGTCAAATACACTTTGGAGCCACTTGTATATGAAGGGCCTGCGCTGGGAGTTCCAAGAAACGAGTGGGAGCTAAAAACACCCAAAGAATTGCTCGACCTAAAGATCTGCGACATGGCGTGTGGATCTGGAGCGTTTTTGGTACAAGCGTGTCGGTATATGTCCGAACGTTTGCTTGAATCATGGGAGATGGTAGAGGGTGATCTTCCCGGCAAAATTCGGATTACCCCTTTTGGGGAAACATCGAAGGGCGACCAAGCGGATCAACTAATTCCAGAATCGGAAGAAGAACGTCAAATCTACGCCAGACGCATTGTTTCGCAAAGATGTCTTTATGGCGTCGATGTAAATCCTCTGGCCTGTGAGATGGCAAAGCTGAGCCTTTGGTTGTTGACACTAGCCAAAGATAAGCCGTTTACTTTTCTTGACCACTCCGTTCGATGCGGAGACTCTCTTGTAGGGATCAGCAGGATCGAGCAACTGCAACGTTTTTCGTTAAACGGAGTTGGCCCTCAAGTAACCTTTGCTCAAGAGCAAATCAAGCGCCGAATTGATGCTGCGACTTTACAACGAAAGTCAATAGAGCAGTTACCAACAAATAACGTAGAAGATATTGAACGCAAAATGGCAATGCTTAGAAGAGCCGATGAGCAAACCGACAGGCTCCGCTATGCCGCAAATATGATGCTCGCAGTCTTCCTGCAACCGATGTCCGATTCCGCTAGGATGCAGCAACTAAAAGAAACCCTACTCGATGTTCAATTCAAGTTCAAAGATCTTCCTGTCGAGGAACTCAACTCAGAGGCTTCGAAGCGATTAGGAGAAGCTAAATCTCCCAGAACGTTTAATTGGCCACTCGAATTTCCAGAGGTGTTTTCTTCTGGAGGATTTGATTCATTCGTTGGCAATCCGCCATTTCGACATGGCTCCAGAATATCGTCAGACTACTCAGCCGAATACTTGAACTTCCTGAAGTCTGAATTTCCTTCGTCCAAAGGAAATACTGATCTCGTTTGTTACTTCTTGTTGCGAACTCTTGAGATTACAACAAAAAGTTCGTATTGCGGTTTCATTTCTACCAATTCAATAAGCGAAGGTGACAACCAGACTTCGTGCCTCGACGTAGTTGGCCAAACACGATCCATTAACTGGGCGATCTCAGATTTAAGTTGGCCGGGAGATGCCAATCTATATGTATCACTCCTTGGGTTGGCACCCATTGATTTTGGGGGCCAGTGCAATCTGAACGGCGTTGACGTGACCTACATTAGCTCATCTTTGAGTGATGAATCTCCCGATGAGACGTTCGTCCCGCTTGTAATTCCGAGCCAAAAAAAGCTTGGGTACAAAGGTGTGGAATTTCTTGGGGACGGTTTTAAGCTCGGAGACAAGCTTGGACTGGAACTATTTGGTAAGCATGGTGCCAGTGGAGTTGTAAAGCGATGGCTGAATGGAGACCACCTTACAGACAGAGGAGAGTTGCCAAGTCATTTTGCAATTGATTTTGCTGACATGAGCCAAGAAGAGGCCAGTAAGTTCCCTGAGTGTTTTGATATCGTTGAAGAACTAGTCAAACCGAAGCGTGCTGACGACAATCGAGCGGCCAGACGTAACAGGTGGTGGCAATATGGCGAAAAGGCTGTTGGAATGAGAGCGGCGATCAGCCCATTAAAAAAAGCCTTGGTTCGTCCATTCACTTCGGATACGTATTTTTTTGACTTTGTGGATACATCGTTTCTATTCACAAACGCAATTGTAGTGATCCCCGTCGATACATACGATTATTTCGCAATTCTTAATTCATCAGTGCATGAGGTATGGGCTCGCAAACAAGGTTCGTCAATGAAGATGGACTTCCGCTATACGCCTTCAAAGTGCATTAAGACATTCCCATTTCCCGACCGATTTTCGAGTCTCAAAGAGATTGGTCGGGAGTATGAATCGCTTCGTCAGAGAGCAAAGAAAGAACTTCAATGCGGCATGACCGATCTATATGCAAAAGTTAATGACGAAGGCAACGACAAGCCAATAATAGCCGAAATTCGCAGGTTACATAGGAAGCTCGACTCCGCAGTTTGTGATGCCTATGGCTGGGGCGGGCTTCAGTTGAACCATGGCTTTTTCGAAACAACAAAAAATCGAATTCGATATACAATCGACAAGCAGGCTCAGAGAGATGTTTTGAAAGCTCTCCAAGGCTTGAATCAAGAACGCTACGAAGCCGATGTTGAAAAGGAGGCCCGTGCTAAAAAAGAAGCCAAGAAATCAGCGTCAAGAAAGGGCCCGGAACAAACCGATTCCAAGAAGGCAGTTGTAACACTCTTCGAATTAGAAATTGCAGAGGTGAAGTTCCCGAGTTCGAATAGCGACCATTTTTTGTGCGCCATTTTCTGTGATCTTTTGTCACAGAAATCAGGACTATCTAAAACGAAATACTTTGAGGCACTCGTATTCGTTAGAAGCTCAAAGCACTACATGAAACTTCTTTTGGATGAGGATAGTGCCAAGCTCACAGAATTGATCAAGAAGTCATCGAAGCAGATTCAGTCAATTGAAGGCGTTTCAACTTCCAAGCTAGTCGATCATTTGGTTGACGAAGGTGCAATTGATCTCAAAGGCGATCAAACGATTGAAACAGGCAAGAAGTTCGCAGAGGTTCGCAAGTCGTTTCCAGATTGCGATCCTGAGTTGATTCGGCTCATCTTGAAACTTGCGGAACAAGTTTGGGGAGCACAGGAATCAACCGAAGCAACGACGGTAGCATCCAAAAAAGTGCGAGCCCAAATTGCGAAAGACATGGCGGTTCTCCAAAAGGAGACGCTGTGAGAAAGTCGAAGAAAAATAACACGGCCAGTCGTAAGCGACCATTAGTTTGGATTAAAGAAGTCGTGCTTTACAAGACGCTTGATCCGCTTGTGGAACTGAATCGTCTCGAATTCCACATGGGCTTGAACATCATTCAGGGTAAACTAAGTGACTCAACGGATGCATTTGAATCGGGTCACGGAATTGGCAAGACGACTTTGTGTCGGTTGATTCGTCACTGTCTGGGCGAAAAAACGTATGGACAAAAACACGTTGTCGAAGAGGTTCGCAATTGCTTTCCGGTTGCTCATGTCGGCGCTGTTGTTGAAGTTGGTGGAGTCGAATGGGCACTCATCCGCAAGCTTGGCGAACGTGGACGCAATTTCGCAAAGGCGAACACCAAGTTGGCAGATCTCGTATCCGCTGAAGGCCCGAAAAGCTTCGATAGTTTTACAACTGAACTTGAGCGAGCAACTCTTGGAGGTCTTTCGCCTCGCAATGTCTTGTCAAATGCTCAGTCGATTGATTGGCCGCGCTTGCTGGCGATGTGCAGCCGTGATCAGGAGTGTCGCTTTGATCGGTTTTGGCATTGGCGTCATGAACGCAGTCGTTCATTGACTCAAAAATTCGGCAAACCAAAAGTTGATGCTGGTTTGTTTGTACGTGCCATCCTCGACCTGCTCGACCCGAAGGAGCCAAAGCTTCGAGACAAGATCGACGATCAAGAGGGCAAACTTCAGGATTTGCAAAGGGACATCGAAAAGAAACAAGATGAGCCAGCGTTTCGAGTTGCCGAGTTGCGGAAAGACCTGAAGAACGATTTTGAAATCGAAGATGCTGATGATGCATCCATTGATTCGGATGAGTTATTTGGGATTGAACATGGTGTCGATACAAAGTTGACAGAGCTTAGAAAAGAACTTGATGCAATAAACAGAGAACTTGGACCGCTTGATCGCAAGATTGTGATGGCTGGTGTCAAGCTAAAAGAACTGTCAGAGTTGCGAGATGAGACGAAAACGGCAAGAGATGCAACTAATGAAGTGACGGACGACTTGCTCTCTGGGCTGACAGACTTGCAGGATGACAAGAAGCTGATTGAAGATTTGTCAGAAGTGTATTGCGAACCGGGCGGGTTGTTTGTTGGTGAATGCAGTATCGCTCAGGCAAGACGAGAGAGGCTTGTGGGCGATATTGCTGCCAAACAAAAAGAGGTTCTGCCAGAAGCAGCCAAGCGAGATCAGGTGGCGTCGGAGTTGGATGAACGAGCGAAACGACAAGAGTCGCCAGTTACCCAACAACGAGATCGAATCAAGGCGCTAACTGATAAGAAAAATGAATTGCTTGAGCGCCGTCTGAAAGTCAATCAGCAAATCGAAAAGCTGCCTGCTGCAAGAGACGAGATCAAAAAGTGGCACAAGATCTCCAAGGGTACAGAACCGAATACAGAACTCGCCAAATTGGCCACGGAAAAAGTAGGGCTTGAGAAGAAGATCGAGTCAGCCAAAAAGCGATTGGACAAGTTGATCGAAAAACAACGTGAGCGAGTGGTTGAGTTTGAATCTCGCTTCAACGCCATCGTTCAAGCAACGATCAATCAGGACTTCAAGGGCATCGTTGATATTTACGAAGATCATGTCGGCTTTCGAATCGTCCGTGGGAATTCACTTGCGGGCGAAGCGTATGAAACACTCGCCGTGTTGCTGGCCGACATTGCGATTTTGATCGAGAGCGCATCAACTGATGTGCATCATCCCGGTTTCCTAATGCATGAC
>CAZOXC010000048.1:0-10749 GCA_964583205.1 uncultured Pirellulaceae bacterium
AGCCAGTGCAAACTTACCCGCTCAGCCAACACAATTTTCAACCGAATTTTCGAGAATCCGTCTTACAGAACAGGATAATCGAATCCAATTACAGTTTCACCTCGAAGGGCTGTGTGTTGGCCTACAAATTTTGATTACCAGGCTTGCATTTGCTTCGCCCAGTCCGATTGATCAGGCCTTTGCGGGGGCCATCCGGATCAAAAACTGTGGCAACTTTCTGGCAACTGCAGTTTCCAGTTTCCCTTGGCTCAGCGTAAGGGCAAATGCGGGTCCGACGATGGCCAGCGGCGTTTGTCCAGACTCGAATAACTGATTTTTGGTGTAGTCCGAAGTGAAAGATCCAAGGTAAACTACGTATCTGACCGGGAAACTTCTTTACTTGCGTGAATTTCAGGCCCAAATTTCGGTTTCCTGAGAACCTCTATTTCTTACTCTGTTGTGGCGATTGACGATGATAGCAAACTCCTATGACTGTGTCGTAATGGGTGCCGGTCCTGCGGGCTCGGTCACTGCGGCCTTGGTTGCCGAGTCCGGTTTGAGAACCCTGCTGATCGAACGCGACAAAATGCCTCGATTTCATGTCGGCGAGTCGCTGATGCCGGAAACCTATTGGACTTTCGAGCGACTGGGCATCCTGAACGAAATGAAAAAGATCGGATTCACTCGCAAGAACGGCGTCCAGTTCGTCAATTCGGATGACAAGGAGTCCAAGCCTTTTTTCTTTCGCGAATTCGATGACCGCGAGTGCGCTGATTCGTTTCATGTGCAACGAGCTGAACTTGATCAATTGCTGTACGAAACTGCCTACAACCGCGGCGCCACCACCGTCGATGAAGCTCGAGTTCTGGATCTGGAATTGAAACCTCAATCGCCCCATCTGGTCACGATCAAACTTGCCGATGGAAAAGAAAAACAAATTTCTACCAAGGTCGTTGTCGACGCGACCGGACAACAATCGATCATTGCCAGCCGCAACAATATTAAGAAGGTTAACCCTGACCTGAAGAAGGCTGCTATCTGGGGTTACTTCCAGGGTGCTAACGTCAACGGCGGACATAACCCTGACGTCACTTGCATCCTGCATACCAAATCCAAAGATGCCTGGTTCTGGTACATTCCTCTGTCCAACGAAACGGTCAGTGTGGGTCTGGTTGGCGATAACGACTTTGTTCTCAAACGAGGCAACGCGCCCAGACACACTGTCGAAGAAGAAAAAGCCAATTGCCCCGGACTACAGCGAAGGTTGCGAGATGCAACTCAGACCGGCCGGTTCCATGTCGCCAAGGAATTCTCTTACACCGTCGAGCAAACCACTGGACCGGGCTGGGTGCTGGTTGGCGATGCCTATGGATTCATTGACCCGATCTATTCTTCGGGTGTATATCTGGCACTCAAATCGGGTGAAATGGCGGCTGACTGTATCGTAGACGCGATCTATCGTAACGATCTGTCTCCAGAAACGCTCGGTCGCTGGACCGGCGAATTTGATGAAGGTATCAAATGGATTCGCAAACTGGTGTATGCGTTTTACACCAAGGAATTCAGCTTCGGCAGCTTTATGAAAGAGTACCCGCAGCACGCCAACAACTTGACCAATTTGTTGATTGGTCGAGTCTTCGAAGGAAAACCCGGCGCAATATTCGACGATATGGATCCCTGGATCGAAAATTTGAAATCGGCAGAGGCCGGGGCGTAGCGACGGTGAACTTATCAAGCACGCGAATGGCTAATCTCGAAATAGCTTATCGAGTGCGATAAACGGCGCTACTTAAGACCCGACCCGATCTGAATTTGCTGCGAATCAGGCCGGCGGCAAATGCAGATCCAGCCCGCCAGCCATCTTCTGCTGCTTGGAATTGGGCATTCAATTGTCTTCAATATCACAAATCGCCTCGCGATTTACCCAATAAACGCAACCGTGTTGGCGCAACTAGTTGGTGGGAAGCGCGGTAGATTCGGATTTACCGTCAGAATCAGATTGCCACGCCTTTTGAGTACCTTTGCTCTCGAATTCGGCTGGCGGTAATCGGCGAGCGGCTCGGTTGTGATCTAGAGTTTTCATACGCTTCCACATTCTTGTGCGGTTCTATGTCCAACTCGAATCTCATGCAACCAATTTCAAATTGCAACGATAAAAACCAGCAATCACTGTTGGATCAGATTGCCACGACATTCCTGCGCAATCTCAATTTTGAACGCGCCGTTTCCCGTATCGCCAACCTGGCGAGCTCGTCCGATGAACTAATGGACGTGTATGGCGAAGTGCATTCGATCCTGAAAGATCTGACTTCTGCCGAGAACTTTTTTGTCGCGATCCTGGATGAAGAAAATGGCCGAGTCACCTTTCCTTACTATAAGGATGGCGACCTCAAGGCCCATCCCTATGAGTATATGGAACTGGAAGAGGTCAAGAAATACACGATTACCAGTCTGGTTCTGGAAGCCAAAGAACTGGTCCACTTGTCCTACGATCAATTGTGCAATCTAAAGGACACGCACGGAGTTGATATCGCAGTCGGTGGAATTGCCCAGGACTGGATGGGTGTGCCTCTTACTCAAGGCGACTCGATGCTGGGCGCAATCGTCATCCAAAGTTACTCGCCAGGCTTTCGATACAGCCGCCAGGATGAACAAGTCCTGTGGAATATCAGCCATCACGTGGCATCGGCATTGCAGAAGAAGCAAACGGCCGAGTCTCTTGTCCACGCGCACGAAGAACTCAAATCCAAAGCCGAGGACCTGGAAGCCAGCCGGAATTCGCTGGTTGAAACCAACCAACGACTCAACATGCTGGTTCAACAACAACGCCAGACTCAAACTCAACTCAAACATAACGCCACACACGATTCATTGACTGGATTGCCCAATCGTCTGTGTTTGTTATCGACGTTAGAAGACCTGGTTCAACAAAACCAGGAAACCGGCGACAACGACTTCGCTCTGCTTTTCCTTGACCTGGATCAATTCAAGGTTGTTAACGACAGCCTGGGACATCTGGCCGGCGACTGCCTGCTCAACGCCGTGGCGGAACGATTGAAAGACTGTGTTCGCAAGGACGATCTGGTGGCGAGGCTGGGTGGCGATGAATTCTGCATCCTGCTTGGCCAAGGCGCAAATTTGAGTTATTGCCGCAAAATCGCTCGCCGAATTCTGCGGGAAATCGACCGCCCGATGATCGTCGACGACCAACGTGTTGTCACTTCGACCAGCATTGGAATCGCTCATGGCCAGGAAGCCTACCAATCAGCGGATGAAATGTTGCGCGATGCCGACACCGCTTTGTATCAAGTAAAAGCTGCCGGCAGATCCGGCTACGCAGTGTTTGACCAGACGATGCGTGAAAAAGCCATTAACCGAATGGGCCTGGAACAGGCGCTGCGGCAATCCATTGATGATGAAACTCTGGACGTGTATTTCCAGCCGATCACGGATATGCAAACCGGAAGTCTGATTGCTCTGGAAGTGCTTTCCCGCTGGGATCACGAGCAATTTGGAAAAATTTCGCCAGCGACCTTCATTCCCATCGCTGAAGAGATCAACCTGATCAATCGACTTACGGATCTGGTACTCACCAAATCGATCAGACAATTGGTCATTTGGCGGCGAGAATTTCCACAAATGCGGGATGTTGCCATCAGTATCAACGTTTCCAATCAGGAAATCGAAAGTGGCGCGGCCTACGAATCGATTGCTCGAGCGATCGAAAAACACAGGATCCCACCCAGTTGCCTCAAACTGGAAGTTACCGAATCACTCCTGTTAAACAACCTGGAAGTCGCAATCGAAAACTTGACGTCCATTGCCAACCTGGGAGTCAAATTGTCGCTTGATGATTTCGGAACCGGGTTCAGTTCATTGTCTTGCTTGAATTCACTGCCACTGCACGAACTCAAAATCGATCTGTCATTTGTGCGGGATATCGTGACTGACGGACGAAGCTTTGCGATCGTACAAATGATCGTGGCAATGTCTCAGGTCATGAACTTGAAAGTGGTTGCCGAGGGAATCGAGACCGAATCTCAACGAATCGTACTGCAGGATCTGAAAGTCGATTACGCGCAGGGATACCTGATGGGAGCGCCGATGAACAGCGAAGATCTCTCGCAACGGCTGGTAGAAGAATTCGCATCCCAAATCCTCAACAATGTGACCGCCACGCAGTTCACACCTTTCGAATTCGACTCGGAACCACCTTCGCATCTGTTCTAGATCGAACTCGATGGCAGACAATTGAATTCTGTCCTTTGGCCGCTACTTTAGCTACTCCAACACACTCCGCAGCAAGTTGATCGCTTGCAAATACTCGGCCAGCAAAATGTGTTCGTGAGGAGTATGGTCCAGCGAACTGTCGCCCGGTCCATAAGCCACGATGGGACAATTCCAAACTGGAGCCACCACATTCATATCTGAAGTGCCGGTCTTCAGTTTATGTCGAGGCTTGAGATCGTTTCCTCGGAAGACTCGATTGAAACGCTGAACCAGCGGCGACGTTCTGCCTTCTTGATGGGCAATCTCATAGCCAAAATCCCGCAATTCGGCTTCAAGTTCACTGCTCGATTTGACTTCGTCGAGATACTGCCGGCACTGATCGACAAAATCCGCTTTGGGAAAGCCAACCGGCAGTCGCAAACCCACTCTGGCCGTTACCGCTTCGGCGAAACCATCGTGTTCTGTATTCACGTCGCTCAACCCAACCTGGACTTGTTCAAAGATTTTACTCAAGTCCTGATTGAATTGCTCACACCAGTTTTTAACTTTCATCCACCATTCGACCGCATATTCGGCGACGGGAATTTGCGGGCCTGCGGAATGCGCGGATGGCTGGACCAGTTTCAATTCCAGTTGCAACCGTCCTTTGTATCCAAGCGTCACTGCCTCGGCCGAACTGGGTTCGCCAATCACACACCAATCGGGCTGGTACTGGGTCGCCACGTAACGAGCCCCCTTTGATGACGTGACTTCTTCTTCCACAGCGCCGATCACGATCAACCGCAGCCCCGGCTTCAATTTTGCTCGAGCTGCCGACATCACAAACGTGGCCAAACTGCCTTTGGCATCGACGCTGCCGCGACCATACAGGTTCCCCGCTTCGACTCGCAATGGAATTTCACCGGGAACCGTATCAATATGCCCCAGTAGAATCGCAGTTTCATTAATCTCACCGTTGTCGTCAGGCCGTTCGCGAATACCGACAGCGTTACCGGCCTGATCGACTTGAGCTTGAAAACCCAGCCCCTGCATTTGCTCGGTCAACCAGCTCGTCGCGGTAGCTTCGCTGCGCGAAACGCTGGGGATGCGGACCAACTCCGTCAACAACTCGATAGCTACTCGGTCGCAATCAGGGTCCAGTGACAACTTATTCATCGATTCACAATTTCAGATCAACTAACTGGAAATTATTGTGCCTTTTCCATCCAAGGCAGCCTGCAAACAATTATCCAAACGAGAATCTCCAATCACGACCCGTCCCACACCGCTCTTAACCGCTTCGCCCGAGGCCAAAATCTTGATGCGCATTCGCCCGACCGCCAATTCTTCAATGGCTTCTTCCAGGTTCTCGATCTTCAATTCATCGACCAGCGAACTCTCATCATTGACGTCGCGCAACAAGCCCGGGATGTTGGAGAGAATCACCAACTCGTCGGCCGCGAGTGCCTTGGCGGTGGCAGCGGCAGCTCGATCACCATCCACATTAATCGGATCGCCTTCATCCGAGATCGCTGGCGGGGTCAGTACGGGCAACATGCCTTGCTCAAGCAACGTCTTCAAGAACTGACTGTTGACCTGCTCAACTTTCCCGGTGAGATTGTCACGAATGACCCGAGTCTTCCCGTTTTCGACTGCTCGAATGGCTTTTTTGCGCGGACCTCGCCAAATCCCGGCGTCCATACCCGACAAACCAACCGCGTTGACGCCCAGTTTTTGAAGTTTTTCGACAATCGCTTTGTTGGTCGCACCGCAATAGGCCATCTGAAAAATTTCCATCGTACGGCGATCGGTATAGCGCGACGTAAAGCCGGATGGCGAAGTAACAAACTGCGGCGGGTAGTCGAGTTGCTCGGAAAGCTTGTTGGTCAAGTGCGACCCGCCATGACACAGAATGACTTGCCGTCCCTGTTTTGAGAGCTCGGCGATATCCTCACAAACTCCGTCAATGGAATTTCCTTCACCACCGCCAACTTTAACTACGATCATTCTTCGCTTTCAAACTCATGTAAAATCAAACCGACACGAGCAAACTCGGTTGGCGTGGGACGAATATGGATCGGGCAAAAATAGTCGTATTCTTCTCGCGAGAATCGGATAATTAAACGCTCACCCGGCGTTTCAAAGAATTGCTTTTCCCAGGCTCTAATCAACCCCGACGATTCACTTTTGGTCAAACCGTTATTGCCCATCAACTGTTGCTGAAATTCCTTGATAGCGTTTTGGCCAACAAGCGTATTTTCAAAAGACAACGACACCGATTGGTATTCGTGATCGCCAACATATCTTTTTTGTTCTTCTTTTTGTGCTTCCGTCGTAGGTTTTCGAACTCGTTGGCTACTCGTGCTATCTTTCAACTGAAACGGTTTTGCCGAAATTGCACCAGACTCACTGACTTTAATCCAAATACCCTGATCTGGATCGACCACGGTTCTTTTGTGATCCCGAATTCGAGTCACCTGCATTGCTTCGCCCTCTTTTTTGATTTCGTAAGGCGAATCCATAAACGTTGGTCCATCGTAGTAGATGAACTTTTCCGCCTGTTCATCTTTGGCAACCCAGCTTGATTTGACTTCCCGCAAGTCGCTCCACCACTTCTTATCTTCCGAAACTTCCGGCTCCGAAGCGAAGTTCAGTTTCTCTGGAGTCGCAATCAGGGACTGCCAGAAGACACCAATGCCTTGCAAACGGTTGACTTCTCCCATACCACCGCTGATGTCACCAAACATTCGAGGCCCAAATTCAATCCAGGGATATCCATAGTGGGATTCAAGTTCGCATTCACCTGACTCGACCAAAGCACGAAACTCGGCAAAGTGAGAATCATCAAGCGTCAAATCATCTCGAAAGAATCCACCTAAAATCAGCCAATAGTCGTTTGGTGAAGGATAGGAGAACCAAACCTGCCCGCGACGAATGGCGGCAGACAAATCAAAACCAACTGGCCGATCGACAGTAACATGAATTACCGGCTTGGTGACGATCATTATTTTGTTGACGCGTGAATCAAGAGCAGCGACTTTCTCGGGCGTTTCCGTCACGAAGTCCGGAATTTCTTCGATTACCGACTCTACCAATTGCAAATTTGAATCGTTGCTCAGCCAAACGCCCCATTCCGCAACACGAAATCGAGTTCTGTCTTCCAATGGCCAGGTCGCTAGAGCACGGCTAGCGGCGTTACGAACTTCGACGGATTCATGGCTAACCATCAAATCGACAATACGTTCACGAATCTGATTGGCATCCGAAAATCTATTTCGACTGGGCTCTTTCCCAACTTCACGATTGCCCGAAAACAGGAAGCCTCGAACTTTTCTGGCATCGGCATCGTCAAATTCCGGATTCTCAAGCCTGGTGCCGAGATTAATAACCCTATCAAGAATAACTTTAGGGTCAGACCTAAGCTGGCTTGCCTGTGGTTGAATTGATGCTGAACCCACCAAGTAAGCTGGTGCATGCCAGATCCCAATCGCATCGATAGCGGCAGACAGAATTTCAGGGTCAGTCTCCCGCAACAATGGCACAAACAACTCAATCGACGATTCCAGACGGTACAAGCTGAAAATTTGAATCGCCGCGATGCGGATCTCCGAATCAGCCATACGATCCTGAATCAACTGCTGCCAGGTATCGATTCCGGTTACCGGATAGTATTCCGCAATTAGTTTGAGTGCGCAGAGTTTGTGGCGAGGATCAACTGCTGGGTCACGAGTGTATTCCAGCAATTGTTCGCAAATTTGTTCAGCAGGCAGATCCGAAGAAAACTCCTGCGAACTTCCGTCCTTATCCTCCAGGGTTTGTTGAATCCATACTTTGAGGTCGAACGATAAACGAGCCTGCTCATCTTGCGCGAATCCACACAAACTCGCTGAAAGACAAATCAACATCGTATTCACGAGTACAAATTTCATCGGCTGTTGTTCCCCACTAAATCGGATGCAGCCCCATAAAGTCTAGAGCCGTCGTCTCGGGCCAGCCGTGCATCAAGTTCATACACTGGACCGCCGAGCCCGCCGCGCCTTTGACCAGGTTGTCCAACGAACTGATGATCACAGCACGACCTGAGGACTCATCAACCTTAAAACCCACGTCGCAAAAATTGGTACCCGCCAGTAGCTTGGGTTCCGGCAAACGAAAAATTCCCTGCCGCTCGTTTACAATTCGCACAAAAGGTTCTGCCGAATACGCGGCGCGATAGATTTTCCAAAGCTCTTTTTCTGATCGAGGCTGATTGAGAAACACATGAGCCGTACACAAGACGCCTCGCACCATTTCCACAGCAGTCGCGGAAAAATGCAAATCGAGTTCGCCCAGTTCTTGTTGAATTTCCGCCTGGTGTCGATGTCCGACCGGTGCGAAAGATCGATAACTTCCGCTGCGCTCCGGGTGATGGCTGGCCGAGGACGCCTGGTTTCCGCCTTCCGACGAACCGACTTTCAAGTCACAAACGGCCGACTTGATCAAACCTTCCCGAGCCAGAGGCAGCAGCGCCAAATTCGTAGTGGTTGCGTTACAACCAACGCCGCTGACAAACTGCGCCGATCCAAGTTCTTCTCGCCGAGTTTCTGGAAGTCCGTAGACGAACTTTTTCAGCCAATCCGGATTTTCATGAGGCTTACCGTACCATTGTTCGTACAGGCCGGCGTCGTCCAGACGAAAATCGGCAGAAAGGTCGATGATCCTGTCAGCCAGGCCGGCATAATGTTCGATCTGCGAAGCGGCTCGACCGTGCGGCAAAGCCAAAAACAGCAAATCCACTTTCTCGACATCTTCGGCTTTGACAAATTTGAGTTGCGTTTGTCCTCGAAAATTGGGATGCGCAATGGTCAACGGCCGCCCGGCTTGGCGCTGTGATGTCACCTGCCGAATCTCGACCTCGGGGTGATCCAGCAAAAGACGAACAAGTTCGCCACCCACGTAGCCCGAACCGCCCACAATCGAAACTGAAGTTGTCATGTTAGTAGTTTTCTCGAACTGGACTCGGTCAACAAGGCGGGGTTTGCGGCGACCGCTTGCAGGTAAACCGCCAACCGTTGCGGAATATTGACTCCCGTAACATCAATTGAATTCCTGAACTCCATCGTCGAATTGACTTCGTTGACGACCAGTTCACCTTCTGAAGATTCGAACAAATCGACCGCCACAATTCCTCCACCGACTGCTTGCGCCGCACGGCGGCTCAGCGAGTCCAGTTCTTCGGTAACTTCACAATTTTCTGTGCTGGCCCCGCGCGCCGTATTGGTAATCCAGTGTTCACTGAATCGGCGAATCGCACAAATCGTTTCATCGCCCACAACGAACGAACGGATATCGCAATTGGCCTTTTCAACAAAAGGCTGAATGTAAAACGTTTGATGCTGGGTCGAGCCCAGTGTGGATTTGTGTTCCAAAACGGCCTCGGCCGCATCCCGATCATTCAGTCTGGCCAACAAACGACCCCAGGAACCCACCGTCGGCTTGAGCACAACTGGATAACCCATTTGTTCAATGGCTTCCAAAGCGGCCTCGGGCGAAGTGGCTACTCGAATTGGCAGAGTCGGTACGTCGGCTCCAAACAACGCCAGACTGGTTTCCAGCTTATTGCCGCAAACCGCAGTCACCGTCGAACGGTTAACACAACAGGCGCCCATCGACTCCAACACCGGCACGATTGTGGTCGTCTGGCTATGAGCAATACAACGATCGATCACCAGGTCGAAATCCTTCCAACGGGAAGCGTCCTGTGGATCAAAAAACAAACCTCGTACGTCGATCAACTCCACCGTAAAGCCTTGTGTCTTCAAGGCCGCTAGTAGAAGTTTCTCTTCCACACGAATTCGCGAATACAGAAATGCAACTCGAATCGACATTGGTTACTCGCCCCAATCCTCTTCAACTTCCGGTGCCAGCTCCAGCTGCAGAGGATCTGTGCCGGTTACTTCAAGCTCTGCACCGCAATCCGGGCAAGCCGTTACTTCGCCGATAACGCACTCCTGACTCACTTCGACATTCGCGTCGCACTCAACACAGTTGGCGTTTGCCATAATTCGATCTCCTCGATTCAAAATAGAGATCCAAAGCAATTGATACTTGGGATCCGAAAGCCTGATTGACGTAATAAATTTGGCGTTTTGTTTCACAACAACATCAGATCAACATTGGAACGGATCTCAAAAGAGACACAGGCCAATCTGCCAGAACACCTGGCACCAACAAAAAAACCCTGCCGTCTGGCAGGGTTTTGGGTATTCGTACGAAGAATCCGAACCAGACTATTTTGGCAGAGTCGGCTTACACTTCTTCGATTTGTTGGAGACTTTAGCTGTCATTCGAGCATTCTTTGCAGGGAGCGTCGTGTTGTCAACCGTTGTTTCGAGTGAATTCCTGATTGGAACAATTACTGGCGCGATGATGGGGCAAAAATCGCGACAATTCTTTGGGGTTTTTCTGAAGCAACTTGAATCCGATTCAAATTCAGTTCCGAAAATTCACACAAGTATTTAGAGTTGGCGATTACTAACTATTCAAGAATCTCACGGCAAATTCTGCCTGATTAGGCTACAA
>CAZOXC010000049.1:0-10693 GCA_964583205.1 uncultured Pirellulaceae bacterium
CTGCATATGGTTGGCACTCCGGAACTGCAAACGGAACTGAAAGATCTGCTCCGAGACGATGTATTGATTCTGGTTTTGCCACACAAGAAACAACCGGCCAAAACCGACGAATAGCCGTTCTGCTCGATTCAGCCTGGCGAGATTTTCAAGATAGTGGCCGGCCTTGATAACCAAGCTCCACCAATAATTCGATATGGGTGGGCAACCGTTCCAGAAAGGCGTTCCAATCCGGTGCGGACCAGTCTCGATGGCCCCACAGCACTTCCGCCAGCGCGCAAATTCGCGGAATCACCATGTATTCGACGTTCTCCGGTTTAAACAATTGCCGCTCGGTCCAAACGTTGGCTTGTCCGCCCAAAATAAATTTTGCGTGTTCTGCCGACAGTTCAGCCGGCACAGGGCGAAAGTTAAACACATCTTGCAGCGTGTTGACGCCGTGAAAACCCATTTCGCCGGGATCATCAGCCTGCCGATAGTCGAAGTAACAATGCGACGTCGGAGCCATCACAACGTTATGCTCCATCTTCGCCGCTGCGACTCCTCCTTCGTGACCACGCCATGACATGACCATCGCGCCCGCTGCCAATCCGCCCTCCAGAATCTCGTCCCAGCCGATCGCCCGACGATCTCGCTCGGCCAGGTAATTCACCATCCGCTGCACAAAGTAGCTTTGCAGTTGGTCTTCGTCCTGCAATCCTTCTGCCTGAATACGGGCCTGACATTTGGGACATTCTTTCCAACGAACTTTGGGGCACTCATCGCCACCGATATGAATCACGTCGCCCGGGAAAAGTTCGATCACGTAGTCCATCACTTCCTGCAGAAAAACGAACGTCGCTTCATTTCCGGCGCAGTACACGTCATCGAAAATCCCCCAGTTGGTTTCGACTTGAAAGTTGCGAGGCTGACAGGCGAGTTCTGGGTAGGCCGCCAGCGCCGCCACGCTGTGACCCGGAAGTTCGATCTCAGGAACCACTTGAATACATCGATCGGCCGCGTATTGAATCACTTCGGCTACTTCATCGCGGGTGTAAAAACCGCCGTACTTTGATCCATCTTCAGCAACTCGCCAGGCAGAAATTTCGGCCAGCTTGGGTCGAGTGGGAATCTCCAGCCGCCACCCTTGGTCCTCCGTCAAGTGCCAGTGAAAGCGGTTCAGTTTGTGAATCGCCATCAGGTCGAGCATTCGTTTAACGAAACTCACATCGAAAAAATGGCGACAGACATCCAGGTGCAGGCCTCGCCAGGCAAACTCGGGGTGGTCGCCGATGGTCTGGCAGTGCAGTGAATTCCGGCCCTGACATTTCGCTTCCCAACACAACTGGGCCAGACTTTGCAGGCCATATTGCCAACCCGACTGCCAACTGGCGAATTCATTTCCGCCAGCCAGAATTCGAATTTGATCCTGTTCGATTACCAGCTCGTAACCTTCGGGCGGCAGTGCGGATTTTACTCCCAACTGCAGATCAGCGCTTGAGCTCTGGGCCAATTCAAAAACGACTCCCGTTTTTTTCAGCCATTGGCGGCTGGCAAATCGGTTCAACCAGTTTTCAATTTCCTCAACTGAACCTGACGAAACACTGGGGTCGAGGCTCGTCGTGATCGGCATTCGAGCGTGCTCAATATTAAACGCACCGGCGCCTGCGGTCGTCTGCTTGGGGGCCGGAATCAGTGTCATGGTTTCTTCAAAGCCGGTTTGTCAGTTAAACAGTTACGCCAGATATGCACAAAGCCTCCCAGCATGAGTACCAAATTGATTCCCGCCCACAGCCAGTTGCCGAAAATGGTGTAGCCAACCATAAACAGTCCGCCCCACACGAAAGCCATACCAGCCACAAAATTCCAGATGAATCCTCGAGCCACTGATGGCAAGCGGGTTTTACCAACGAACTCTTCGTTCGCAAAACGCCCCCACCAGCCGCCCGGTTGAACCCGGCTGTAAAATTTCCGCAAAGTTTCATCTGGTTCGGGCTTGGTCAACAACGTCACGCTGATCCAGGAGACCATGGAAAGCGCGACGACGACCAATAGCTGCAGATGGAAAGGAAATGGATGCCCCATAACGGTTGGGTCGGCCGAAAACAATTTGTACTGATCACCTTGCTGCAGGGCAGTAAGAACTTCAAAACCACAAGTCACCAGCACGGAAACCACCAGTGCGGAAATTTCGGACCAGGAATTAATTCGCCACCAGAACCAGCGCAAAATCAGTACCAAGCCAATTCCAGCGCCCATCGCCATCACAAACTTCCAGGCTTTCTCCACGCTGCTCATTTGCGTCGCCAGCAAAGCAGCCGCAACCATCAACCCGATCGTACAGATTCGGCTGACCATGACGTAGTGTGATTCCGTTTTAGAAGGCGCCATAAAGCGTCGGTAGATGTCATGAACCAGATACGAAGAGCCCCAATTCAAGTGCGTATCGATCGTAGACATGAACGCAGCCAGAAAACTGACCAGCAGCAGACCTCGCAAACCCGGTCCCAGCAGCTCTTTCATCACCAGCGGGTAGCCGGCTTTTTCTCCCAGTTCATGTCCGGAAAGATCATCAAACATCACGATCGAGACCAGCGCCACAATCACCCAGGGCCAGGTACGCAAGGCAAAGTTGGCGAAGTTGTACCACAAGTTCGCCGCCATCGCATGGTTTTCATCCCTGGCCGCCATCGTCCGCTGGATCAAGTACCCGCCGCCGTCAGTCGAATGATTCGACCACCACATGACCAGAATCAAAACGATGAAGTTGAAGAATTGCGAATTCAGAAACTCGAAAGAAAAAACCGGCACGCTTTCCGGATACGTGGGAATCATCCGAGTCGCTTGAGCGGCATTGCGGGGTGTCTGCGACAGCCGGGTGCGGGTCTTTTCCAGCTCCACGCCTATCTTCAGCGCTGCTTCGGACGAATCCGTGTCGGCCGTGGCATTTGCCAGATCGTTTTCCTGTTGCTCGATTTTGGCTTCGAGATTTTCAACTCGCCGTTCCAACGTCTTGTCCAGACCATCCATCAAACCGCTCACGCCACCCACATGGCTCAAAGCGATCCAGGCCAACACGACCGCGCCGACCATTGAAATCACAAACTGAACGACGTCCGTTACTACCACTCCCCAAAATCCCGAAAGCAAGGCATACACCACCGAGATCACTACCAGAATCCAGATCAAAACGTGATGCGAGATCACCATCTGACCTTCGGCATCGCTAAGCATGATCGACATCACAGAAGCCATACTGGTAAGCACCCAGCCCATCACGATGAAGTTGAACAACAGCGAGAAGTAACCAGCTTTGAAAATTCGCAGTGCGGCCGCCGGTTTGCCCGAGTATCGAAGTTCCAGCAGTTCGTTCTCGGTCAACACATTGGCTCGTCGCCACAGCCGGGCAAACAGAAACACACTCAACAATCCGAACAGTAGCCAGTTCCACCAGAACCAGTTCTCCCAGATGCCTTGCTTGCGAGACATTTCGGTAATCGCCAGCGGCGTATCAGCGGCAAAAGTGGTGGCGACCATGGATGTCCCCAACACCCACCAGGGCAAAGTGCGGCCAGCCAGAAAATACTCCTCTGAATTTTTACCGGCGCGGCGTGAATAGTAGACGCCGACACCCAAAGCAAAAACCAGATAGCCAAGAATAATGATCCAGTCTAACGCGGTAAGTTGCACAATATTCTCGTACGAGTTTGATCCAGGAAGTGCCTCCGCCAGCGGCAGCGGGCTCTCTGTTATAGGCCAACGCTCGACAATCAACAAATCACCGTTGCTCTGCCAGGTTTGACTGCCCAAGCCAACTTGAACTCACCCAGCGACACCCGGCCATTGATCCGAAGTCACATCGCTGCTTGAATTTAATGCATAATGTCGACTGCAAATGCGATGAAAGAGAAAGTTCCCATGACGACTAACCTGAAAACTGGATTCATTGGCACCGGCGCCATCACCGAAGCGATGATTGTTGGATTGCTGAATGCCGGAAGCCTGGATCCTGCCAATCTTTCTATTTCCCGCCGCAGTGAGCAGCGGTCGACTCGACTGCAGCAACAGTTTCCAGATATCCGAGTGCTCGATTCCAACCAACAGATCGCCGATGATTCCCAGTGGGTATTCGTGGCCGTATTGCCCGAGCAAACAAAGGCGGTGCTGCAGGAAATCGATTTTGATCCGCAAACGACGGTTGTCAGTTTGGTCGGAGGAGTTTTTGTTGACCAGATTCGTTCTTATACCGGCTGTCAAAATGTGATGCGAATCGTGCCCTTACCGCCGGTCGAATTTGGCGTGGGTCCGATCCCGATTTTTCCGCCCAACGAACCGGTACAAACATTGCTCAACACGGTCGGCTCGTCGGTACCCCTTCAACAGGAAAAAGATTTGCTTGTCTGTGCCAGCGCCAGTGCTTTGATGGCAACGTATTTCGAAGAGGTAAAACAAATCGCCAACTGGCTGCATCAGCAAGGATTGGAAGCCGCCAGTTCGGCCTCGTATGCGTCCAACATGCTGCATGCTCTGGCGTCCACGACGATTGACAAGGACCTGGAACAGCTTCGCGAAATGAGTGACGAATGCCTGACCGTCGGTGGCTTGAACGAGCAAGTCCTGTTTCAAAAACGACAGGACCAGTGGTTTAAAAGTATCGACAGAAATCTGGACGCGATTCTGCAGCGCATTTCATAAATCTGATTTGCGATTCACAATTGATCGCCTACTTGATCGCAGTCTTGAAAACGGACTCGGAAATTCGAGCTGATTTTGATTCTTCCATGGCCATCACTTCGGCAGCCAGCGCCAAATAATCGATGGCGCCATTGGAATTGGGTGCGTACTCAAAAATCGATTCGCCGTAACTGGGTGACTCGGCCAGGCGAACATTTTTGCGGATTCGCGTTTCAAACATCTGCGCCTGGGACCACAGTGAACCCTGTTCTCTGGCAGCTTCCAAAAACTGGTCTACATCGCGAATCACTTCATTGGCCAACCGGGTTCCCGACTCGACCATACAAAACACGATTCCCGAAAGTAACAATTGTCGGTTCAAGCGTTTGGCGACAACTTCCACCGTTTGCAATAACTTGCTCAACCCGTGCAGCGCCAGAAAATGTGGTTGCAGGGGCAGGAAAACTTCCTGACAGGCGGTCAGGGCGTTCAAGGTCAGTACACCCAGTGAAGGCGGACAATCAAGGATAATGAAATCGAATTCGGCTGGATCCTGATCCATCAAGTCGCGCAAGATCATTTCACGACCCACTTCGCCCGCCAACTCCAACTCGGCGGCGGCCAGGTCGATGTGCGCCGGTGAGACCCACAAGTTCTCGCCCATTTGATGGCGGATCTGCGCCAAAGGTACTCGATCAGTCAGCGCCTCGTAAGTTGACGCTTGATCATCATCCGGCATTAGTCCAAGATGCAATGAGGCGTGGGCCTGGGGATCCAGATCGATCAGCCAAACTCGCTGGCCGTAACTCGACAATGCGGCAGCCAGATTCACGGCGGTAGTCGTCTTTCCGACTCCACCTTTCTGGTTGATGATGGCGATTGACCGCATGGGAACTCCTTTTCCACTGTTTCGATCTTTTGGCGCCGAATTATAGGCAGGGCACCCCGCAGTCGACAGACGAGTTTTGGATGCTTTGCTAGCGTTATTGACACAACCACCAGAAGAGGAATTTCGAACCTTGGCTGATTCCAAATCCAACAGTCCCAGTCGTTCCGGCGCTTTCCAGCAGCAGGCGAACCCCCTGGCCGAAGCGTTTACCCAGAGTATTGATCTGGATCGACGGCTTTATCGCCATGACATTGCGGCATCGATCGCTCATGCACAGATGCTGGCATCGATTGAATTGATCAGCAATGAAGAATTTTCCCAGATTCAAAACGGGCTGCAGCAGATTCAAAACGAGATCGAATCGGATCAATTTGAGTTTTCCAGCGCGCTTGAAGATATCCACATGCACATCGAAAGCGCGCTGATCAACAAAATCGGTGATGCCGGCCGGAAACTGCACACGGCCCGTAGTCGCAATGATCAGGTTGCATCATCCATGCGTCTGTGGCTGCGCGACGAGATCGACCAGATCGACGAGTTGATTGGGAATCTGCAGATCGCTTTTGTGGAAAGATGCCAACAGGATCACGCAGCTTTGTTGCCCGCCTACACACACTTGCAACGCGCCCAACCAGTTCTGGCATCACACTATTGGCTGGCGTATTGCGAAAAATTACAGCGTGATCGCGATCGGTTGGCAGATTGTCGCAAGCGAGTTAACCAGAATCCATTGGGTTGTGGAGCGGTGGCCGGATCCTCGATTGGTATCAACCGCCAGATGACAACACAAGCACTTGGCTTTGAAGGACTGACTGGCAACAGCATCGACACTTCGGGTGACCGGGACTTTCTGGTGGAAACGGTTTTCTGTTGGAGCCTGCTGGGACTGCACCTGAGCGGCTGGGCCGAGGAGTGGATTATCTGGGCATCGGATGAATTTCGTATGATCGAATTGCCGCAGGATTTTTGCACGGGTTCGTCGATGATGCCACAAAAGATTAACCCGGATTGCCTGGAATTGATTCGCGGCAAATCCAGTGTGCCTTATGGAGCTTTGTCCGCTTTGTTGATGCTGGTGAAGGGATTGCCCAATGCCTACAACCGTGATCTGCAGGAGGACAAGCGGCAGTTGTTTGCTGCAGCGGACTCCATCCGAGCTTGTCTGGCGATAGCGGAACCGATTGTGCGCGGTATGAAAGTCAAAACCGACACAATCCACTCGCGCCTGCAAAGTGGATTTCTGGATGCCACCAGTCTGATGGAATACCTGATTAAACAGGGGCATCCGATGCGTTCAGCACATCACCTGGTAGGTGAAATCGTGCGATTCGCCAGTGAAAATGGCAAATCCCTGGAGCAGCTAAATTTGGAAGAATTCCAATCCTTTGACCCGGAACTGGACCAGTCTGTTTATGATGTAATTGGTGTAGATCAGGCAGTCGCAGCGTTCTGCAGCGAGGGGTCGACGGGGCCCGAACGTGTCGCAGAACAAACGGCCGCATGGCGATCGCGCCTGGGGTTGGCTTAATAATAATCGCCGGTTGCCGATCAGAGACGGATCATTTGACACAACCGTCATTGTTTGGTGTTGCAACTAGGCGCTGGATGCTGACTCGCACATCCAATCCCGAATCCACCGATAAAAAACAATGTGTATCGAGACCTTTTGATCACCCGGATCAAAAACGTCAGCAGCACACTTACTTCGACTACCTTTTGACGATGATAGATTCTTTCGTGAATATTCGCCGAGTCTGTACATTTCTGTTCGCTGTAGCGACAGGGCTAAGCCTGGTTTCCAATACATTCGGACAAGATCCTTTTGGTAAACCCCTGTCCAATTTGTCGGAGGCAGTCGGCGGAGGTCAAAGAGTTGTACCGCAAGATCCTGTCGATTTTCAGCAAAGCGCCGAAGATCTGATTGAGTCGGCAATCGTCGATTCCAATCCAGAAAGTCCGGGCCAACTGGTTCAGGCAATTGACTCGTTGTTGAACATCGAGTCTTATCAGGTCGCCAGGCAATACTTGTTGCAATTGGCAAATATTCAATCAAACGATAAAGATTTTTTCGATCTGCATCGCAGTGTCGGATCAACTTTTTTCCTGCGGATCGCTACGGCTGATTCATTACAGCCCATGGGAAATCAATATGCGAACAGGGTTCTGGATGCGGCCTTTCGATATACCTACAATCCTGCTCGGCTGTCGGCACAAGTCGATCGGCTGAACCACGAAAACAAATTTTTCCGCGATGACGCTTTCAGCCAGTTGAAGTCTGCTGGTGAATCCGGCGCGGCCGCCATCATTATCGCGCTGGGTGACGAGAGTCGCTCCGCAGAGCATCCTCGCATGCGTAAGGCACTTGCCCAGTTAGGTGAAATCGCTGAAGGCCCGTTGTTGGCGGCAGTCACCAGCCCGGATGATCAGATGCTGGCCGAAGCGACTCACGCGCTGGGTTTCGTTCCTTCGCTGGAAGCACAGTTCGCTTTGTATCGACCGTTGATGCTGGGCAAGACCCGGCGAATTCGCAGTATAGCTGCCACTTCGCTGCGCAGACAACTTGGCCGTGTTCCTGAAGCGGGTGAAATCGAGCGGACTTTGTTTCGCGCGGCTTCAGAATATGCCCGACCGTTTGTGGTGGATCCTGTTTCTGCTGATTTTGATGTAGCTGTCTGGATGATCGGAAACAGTGGCTTGGAAGTGACAATGGTTCGTGAAGACGTAGCCAAGCATATGTTGGCATCTCAGTTTGCTGAGACTTTGCACATGATCCGTCCGAATGTTTCCGACTATCGACGACTGTATCTGGTTGCAGTTTTGCAATCGGTCAAGTCTTCAGGTGGTTTGGAACAGCCGCTGGAAGCTGCTTTTGCGGACTCGCTGCAACGTCGCTTTAATAGCGAACAGATTAACGATGCATTGGATGCGGCCCTGGAAGGTGGACATGTCCCAGCGGCGATTGCGGCTTGCGAAGTTCTGCATGTTGCCGATCCTGATGTGCTGCACGTTTACCAAGGTCGACCCAGTGCCTTAATCCGGGCATTGAATTTTGGCGATCAACGTGTTGCATTTGCGGCAGTTGAAACCATCACCAAGCTCTCGGCTGATCAAGCATTTTCCGGGAGCAGCAATTATGCCTCGACTCTGGCTTATCTGGGTTCCTCAACAGGGATTCGCAAAGCTCTGGTGGGTCATGTTGACTCGACAATGGTTCAGGATCTTGGGCAAGCAGTTCGCAGCTCGGGTTATACGCCCACGACCGCGACCTCGTCGCAGCAGTTGTATGAAATTGCCATATCGGATCCGGACATTGAAATCATTCTGGTATCGGACACGCTCCATCGTCCGGATTTTCTGGAATTGGTGCAGTCCTTGCGAAGCCATCCTCGCACTCGTCGAATCCCAATCGGGTTCATGTATGATTTCAACTCGGCCAGAGATCGCATTCAACATTATCTACAGGAAGATGCTTTGAGTGCCGGTTTCCCCAGTACCAATGATGCTTCACTTGTTGCGCGGCAACTGGAGCAGGTGCGATTGCGAGGCGGTATTGATACCCTGCAGCCCAGCCGGCGCTCATTCCATGCTCGCTGGTGTGTCAAGCAACTGGCAGATCTGGCCAAGAATCGTACTCGGGGCAGCAGTTATGACTTGGCTGCGTATGAAACCAAGCTGGCTGAGACGCTTTACGATTCCAATCTGGGTCTGGATAGCGCAGACATTCTCGGGCAAGTGGGTACTCGTTATTCACAACAACAATTGTTGGGGCTCGCCAATCAAAGCCAGCAACCACTGGAGTTGCGGCAACGAGCGGTAGACTCGTTAGCGATTGCCTTCGACAACAACGGCATCCTGCTGACTCGCTCAGAGATTCTCGACCAGTACCGTGTCTACAATGCCAGCGATACACAGCCCGAGGCGTCGCAGCAGATATATTCGCAAATTCTGGATTTGTTTGAACGAAAAACCAATCAGGACTCGCCCCAGTCCGATTAGGCCCCAAATTCTTTTTCCGGATTCGTCGGCTGACGGGTTTCAGTCTCGGATTTCCAGCGGTCATCGAGTATCAATCTTTTGGTCGTGGACGGTTTTGCGTTCGTAAGTTCTAATTGCAACTGTTGAATTCACAGCATTTCCGTAGAGTTGATGTCCAATTCTGACGCAACACGACCTCGACGCATCTTGCCGCCGACAGCAGACCTGATCGGTCACAGTCCGGCCATGCGCGAAGTCTATCTAATGGTCGAAAAGGCGGCCGCCTGTGATGTTTCCGTGCTGCTGCAGGGCGAAACGGGCACCGGGAAAGAGCTTGTTGCCAGAGCATTGCATGAATTGAGTGCTCGACGCAGCGGTCCGCTGGTCAAAGTCAATTGCGGAGCCCTCACAGAATCGCTTTTGGAGAGCGAGTTGTTTGGGCACGTCAAAGGTGCGTTTACCAGCGCTGATCGGGATCGAGTCGGTCGGTTTGCTGCCGCTCATACCGGAACAATCTTTCTGGACGAAATCAATTCGACCAGCTCGATGCTGCAGGTGAAATTGTTGCGAGTGATTCAGGAGCGCGAGTTTGAGCGAGTCGGCGACAGCCGAACTCATCGAATTGATGTTCGGGTCATCGCCGCCAGCAATCGCGATCTTTATAAAGAAGTGGCCGATGCGAATTTTCGAGAAGATTTGTTTTGGCGTTTGAATGTCTTCCCGATCTATCTGCCGCCCTTACGAGCTCGGCGAGATGATATCAAGTTGCTGGCTGAACGGTTTGTCGAGTCTTATTCCAACCAACATTTCGGTGGACGCCAATTCAAGATCGATCCGGCCGCTTTGAAATTTATGCGTGACTATGCCTGGCCTGGAAACGTACGCGAATTGCAAAATTACATCGAACGAGCCGTCGTGTTGGCCGAAAATGATTCGATCACGCCCGACCTGCTGCCCGGCACCGTGACCGGCAAGCGCAAGTCCGATCCGGTCGACGCCCATCCGGCTGACCCGGTGAATTTGATCCGCTCGTTTGTGTTTAACGGAATCTCTTCTGCGAATGGGTCGGGGAAACTACATGAACAGATCGTTAATCCTGTGGAGCGAGAATTGTTCGCTCAAATGATGGAGAATTGCCGCGGCAATCAATCAGAAGCCGCCAAGCGACTGGGTATCAAC
>CAZOXC010000050.1:0-10529 GCA_964583205.1 uncultured Pirellulaceae bacterium
AGCATAAGCAAATTGATCCTGGCTCAATTGAACCACTTGTTCGTCCGCCGCAAATTCACGCTGTATGCGAATTTGACGCGACAGCCACCAGACGCAAGGATGAAAAAACAACAGCGACTCGATCAAGGTCTGCAAGACGTTGACCAGATAATCATGACGTTTGATATGGATCAGCTCGTGCATCAGAATCAATTCGAGTTCCCGAGTGCTCAATCCACTTAACATGGCTGGCGGAAACAAAATCACCGGCTTGATCCAGCCGACTAATGTTGGCACACCCACTTGAATTGATTGTCGCAGTCGAACGTTGCGGCCAAGGCCAAGCTTTTCAGTCAGCGTTTCGAATACAGGGAGCAACCACTCTGGAGCAGCGAAATTCAGATTGCGCAACTGGCGAGCTCGTTTCCACTGCACGGTTGCGTGCGCCAACATTCCGATCACACCAATGATCCAAATCCAGGCCAGCCCTGCCAGCCAGAGGTTCGGTGGGGCCTGATCGGTGCTGGACGAGTCAAGTACAGTTGCCACTGGGAACCGGGGCTGATTCTCAGGTAAGCCTGAGGCTGAAGACTGACTCAATGTGGGTGCAATTGATTCTGAATCACGTTCGTCTTGGAATCCTGAAAAGCCGAGCGCCCGAGAATCGAGCGACAGGTTTGTTGATGGTGACGAGCGATCTTCCAAGGCAATCGCTGGCTGCATAGTCGCCGGCAATCGAATCATTGAAAATGTAACTAGCGGCGCCAGCAACATTGCCAACAACCCGCAACATTGAACAAGGTACCTTGCGTTCGCAGATTGAACCCACTTGAGCAGCGATCCAATTTTCAAAATCAGTCCAACGACAAACGCAATCAAAACGATTTGCCACAAACTGTGCAATAACGTTAGACCGATTCGCTGACAAATCAATTCGTCGAACAAGGAGGGCAATGTACTCATTCGCGATTCTCCTGGTCCTGTAATTGATCGAGCAGTTCGCGGATCTCGTCCAGTTCCGCTTGAGACGCCTTCTTCGATGAGAGTGCCTGGATCACCATCCGACCTGCCGATCCTCCGTACACACGATTCATCAAATCTCGGAGCATGCCTTTCTGGGTCGTTTCCTGTTTTTTGACCGTCGTCCAAATATGCGGACGCACTGATTCATCTCGCTTGACCAGATTTTTCTCCAACATCACCGACAACATTTTCACGGTTGTCGAGTAATTGGTTTCCTTGTTCTGTGAAATCGCTTCATGAATCACGCGAACTGGCGACGGCCCGTTATCCCAAAGGGCTCGCAGGATCTGCAGTTCAGTTTCAGTCGGTTGAGAAGAACTTTGCCAAGGCATAGTTATGACCTTCAGGACATGACAATTGACGAAACAACGACACGTGACAGAACGAATCGTGTTTCTGAAACCGAGCCGGCAGCGATCACATGCTTACGAATGGTCGGCTCAGTCAATTGCGAGTTTAGCGAAGAACTTCGCTAACACAAGCCGATCAGCGAAGTTCTTCGCTAATATTTTGAAGACTTGGAAAATTTAAGGCCGGCCAGCGGAAGTTGCTCGGGCGGCAGCAAGAAATTCCAAGCTCAGCTTGGTTCAAGTCGCCTGGAATCGATGTTTTCCAGCTTGTTCGAGCGTCAAGTTTTCGCTCAAGCGAAATAAATCATTTTGTTGTGCAGAAATTCGGTCGCCAGATTAGCGGGCATTGGTTTGGCGAAAAAGTAGCCCTGCGCCAGATGACAATTCATCGATTTCAAGACTTGCACTTGCATCTCGGTTTCAACACCTTCGGCGATCACTCCCACATTCAGAGTTTCCGCCAGTGCAAGAATCATTCGCACGACTGCATTTTCACTGGAATCAGTTCCGAACTTGCTCACAAATGATCTGTCAATTTTCAAGACATCGACTGGCAATTCATCCAGATAATTGAGCGAGGAGTACCCGGTTCCGAAATCGTCCAGGTACAGACTGAACCCAATCTTGCGCAGCTCACGCAGGCGGTCGATTGATGCCCGCGAATTGCTCAACATCAACGATTCGGTAATCTCAAAGCAAATTGAAGTGGGGTCGATCGAGTGTCTGACAACCGACTGGCACATCGACCGTACAAAATCAGGTTCCAACAATTGCCTTGGCGAAAGATTGATATTCAACTTGAGATCCCGAGCCAGCTTGCCCGAATTGCTTTTCCATCGCGCCAATTGGCTACAGGCTTGCTCGACGATCAGTTGGCCAAGCTGAATGATCCCCCCCGTCGACTCGGCAATTGGGATGAAATCAAGTGGCGGGATGAGCCCTCGCTCTGGGTGTTGCCAGCGAACCAGAGCTTCAAATCCGGTGATCCGATTCTGGGCTGACAGATCGACAATCGGTTGATAGTGCAGCACGAACTGATTGTGGTTGATCGCGGCAACCAGTTGTTTCCGAATATTGAATTCAAAATCAACCGAATCGCGAATCGACTCTTCGAAAAAGCAATGGTTATTTTTGCCCTGACTCTTTGCGGTATACATGGCAAGATCTGCGTTGTTCAGCAAGGTGTCGCAGTTATCGCATTTTCGTTTTTCACAAAACACAATTCCGATACTGGCCGTGACAGTCACTGGCCGACGGTCAATTTCAATCTGACTTCCCATCCTGCGGCGAATCTCGTCACAGATTCGAACAATCTCATCTTGCTGATCGATGCCACGCATCAAAATCAAGAATTCATCCCCGCCAAATCGCCCAGCGAAATCGAAGGGACCAAGCGTTGACCGCAGAATCGCTGCTACTTGAACCAGCAATTTATCCCCCGCGTCATGTCCATCACTGTCATTGATGGGTTTAAAATTGTCGAGATCGATGAACATCAATGCGATTTTGCCATCCCCGCCAGAATTCAGAACCTTGTTCAATCGTTGAACAAAGTGCCTCCGGTTGGCAAGACCCGTTAGTGCGTCATGATCAGCAACAAACCTGAGTTCCCGAGTCCTTTCGTTGACCCGCCGCTCCAGTTCTTCGTTGTCACGCTGCAACAGCTCTTCAGCTTGTTTCAAGCGAGTGATGTCGCTGTAGCTACCCAGGATTCCGATCACTTCACCTTCGTCGTTATGCAGCGGAACCTTGTTGGTTTCCAACCAGGTCAACTTGCCTTCGGCGTTAATCTGCGATTCGACGATACCAATTTCTGCCTCACCACTCTCCATCACTCGCCGGTCACACATTCGATAGAATTCGGCTTCTTCCCAGTCCCAGGGTAGATCAAAGTCGCTGAGCCCGATCAACTCGGCCGGGCTGGATTTGCCGGCGTGAATGGCAAACAATTTGTTGCAGCCAAGGTAATTGAGATCCTTGTCTTTCCAAAATACCGTCTGAGGAATGGTATCGAGAACTTTTTGCAGCAGCTCTTTGGACCCGCCAAATCGCTTAAGGCTCGCACCGATGTCTTCCAGTAATTCATCGTGGGCGGACGGTAACGAAGTATCTTTTTTTCGATCCATTTTCGACTGCAGTCTATCAATAGGTTGTTTGACAGGAGGAAGGAGGAGGGGGAGGCGAGAGCCATTGGGTGATAGAAAAAGCTTAGTCTTAATCTGCCCGCTTGCAGAAACATCAGAGCAGGATTGAGAGATTCACAGAGACTCGTTGAAATCTAATTGTCAAAATCGACAGCGCCCGAACCTGGCAGTCAAAAAGGTTCCGGAGACCACCGGCAATTGTGGGGGGGCAAGTGGCAAAACGCAAACACCAGGTCCGCCTCGGCATAACGATCTACATCATTGAAAACGCCAGCGATTTGACATTGGTGTTTGCTAAAATCAACGTCGCAAAACGTAATTGAAGATCAAAGGTGCCACGATCGATGCGTCTGAGTTAATCATGAAGCTGGGCGATCCTTCTTCCAGCTTGTGCCAGGTGATTTTTTCATTCGGCACCGCACCCGAATACGAACCGTAGGAGGTGGTCGAGTCCGAAATCTGCGCGAAGTATTGCCAATAACGGCAGGGCTTCTGCAAATCCTGGATGATCAAGGGCACACTGCAAATCGCGAAATCGCCCGCAATTCCGCCACCGATTTGAAAAAATCCTATTCCGGCTGCGGACTTTTCGGGACCAGAGTCATTCGCCAAATACCACTCGACAAGACTCTGCATCTGTTCAGTGCCCGATTTAACCGCCGAATGCGAGGCGACGGTTCCGTCGATCACTCGAGCGGCGAAAATATTGCCCAGTGTACAATCTTCAAATCCTGGCGAATAAACGGGTATGCCTTTTTCGAAAGCGGCCAGCATCCAACTATGCTGGGGCGGAATCCTATAGAAAGGTTCGAGCGACTTTTGGGCGAACATGCGAAAGAATATTTCGTTGGGAAACAGGGACTCGCCGTCATTCGCCAGGTCAACGCAGATATTGATAAAACGATCTTCAAGTTCCCGGATAACTGTTTCAGGGATACAGGTATCCGTGACTCGGTTGAACCCTTCGTTGCGCAATTTCGTTTCATCGGCCGGGGACAAGTCCCGATAGTTGGTTTGTAGTTTGTACTCGTCGTGCGCCACCAGGTTAAACACATCTTCTTCCAGGTTGGCCGCCGTACAGGAAATCGCGTGGACTTTGTCCTGCCGAATCATTTCTGCCAGAGAAATCCCCAACTCGGCGGTACTCATGGCTCCAGCCATCGCCACCAGCATCTTGCCACCGGATTCGACGAACTCGCGATAACTGGCTGCCGCATCAACGGTTTCACGAGCATTGAAGTGCTTGAAATTCTGTTCCATGAATCGACAGATCGGACCATCTGTTGCGGATTGTTGTTCCGGTCGACTGCGGTCAGTAGCGGGTTGGTTCATTGCGACGCGTCTCGTGAATTCGCGATGTTGTGTTGAGGCTACACGGCGTTGTTGAAAAGATCGGCTGATGATTTTTTGCAACATCCATGTTCTGCCATTTTTGTGCGATTACAAGTGCAATGCGAGTGATTTGCAGGGTTTCAGAAAGGCAAACGCTCCGGTCATGTTTCTGGCACCGGCTTTGCATTGGAGATTGCTAACCCAATCAGGAGTCAACATGCACGCTAGACAACTTGCCGCCTTCGCTGGCTGGATCGCCAAAAAAGCCAACGAAATTATTCAAGGCAATACGATTGATGTTCAGGACCAGGCCAAATACTGGGTCGAAAACCGCAGTCGTTTCCAGCGTTGGCATGCGGCTTTAAAAGTTTTTCATTCGGATATCAGCGACCCACATACAGCACACGATCCCTGGCCAGCGATTCAAGCCGTTGTGCGAGAAATCTATTACGCAGAAATACTGACTCGAATCTGGGCGACCGTGATGACCGAATATGATCGAGCCAACGGCACCGATGAACTGAGCGGAATCGCCAACGCCACATTTGTCGGTCATGTGGAAGTTCGCAATCGAGCCATTCAGCTTTTGCTGCGAGGACAGGAAGTTCAGCCAAAGGTCGTTGCCCAATTGGATCAACTGCGTTCTCGTATGGAACGCTGGACCGATCTGTGGCTTAGCATGATCGAGACCGGTAATGGCCAATATCCTTTCGCCTTCGACAAATCTCGCGTTGCCGATTTTTATCTGGACAATCAGGAGAACAAAGAAGACGAGTTCAACTTGATGCTGACCTCGTTTAACTCGGCATTGAATATTGAATCCGGCAACTGTCTCGCCAATCCCGATTTGAATCAGGAAGTTGCCACGTCGTTGATCAACTCGATTCCCATCCAGCGATTTGAGCGGACGGGTTCCGAAACTGCGACCCGGCTCAAGATCGAACAATCTCAACGGGCCGCATCGGTTTTGATTGATCAGTTGATCGCGGAAAATGACGTAAAGCAGTCAACAGCCATTTAAAAATATTGGCTCCCAAGTGAATTTCGGGCTCGGATAAACTAAGATACGGTCTTAAAGCATTTCCGAACTTTGAATCTTGAGGAGCATTTCGTGCACCGACTCTTTATAGACTCGTTGGCCCTTACCACCTGCCTGATTTTTTTCGGGGTGAATTTTGCACACTCTCAAGAGCCTGAGAAATCGCCTCATGGCATCAAAACCGCTGAAGGATTCTCGGCTGAACTGGTTTACGATGTCGGTGACGACCAGGGCTCCTGGGTTTCGCTGGCGGTCGATCCAAAAGGAAGGCTGATCGCCTCCGACCAGTATGGAAAACTGTACCGCCTGACGATGAATGATTCAGGTGAATCGACGGTCGAATCGATCGATTTGAAAATCGGATATGCCCATGGTCTGCTCTGTGCATTCGACAGTCTTTACGTGGTCGCTCATGCCAACAACGAGCAGCCTGCCGGTCTCTATCGAGTTCGCGACACTGATCAAGACGACCAATACGATGACGTCAAGTTACTTCGCAAGTTCGATGGTGGTGGCGAGCATGGACCACACGCAGTGATTCCCGGTCCCGATGGCAAGTCACTTTATATTTGCGGTGGTAACCATACCAAGCTCCCTGCGCCGGATACCAGTCGAGTTCCGGAAGTCTGGCAAGAAGACCAGGTCATGCCTCGACTCTGGGATGCAACTGGACACGCGGTCGGTATTGAAGCTCCCGGTGGTTGGGTTTGCCAAACCGATCCGAATGGCGAAAAGTTTGAACTGATCAGTATTGGTTTCCGCAACCAGTTTGACATCGCCTTCAACACGGCAGGCGATCTATTCACCTACGATGCCGACATGGAATGGGACATCGGCACCACCTGGTACCGACCGACTCGGATTTGCCATGTCGTTAGTGGCAGCGAATTCGGCTGGCGAAGTGGGACGGGCAAGTGGCCCGAGTACTATCAAGACAGTCTTCCTGCCGTCGTCGACATCGGCCCCGGTTCACCAACCGGAATTCAGTTCGGAACCGACGCAAAATTTCCTGAAAAATATCAACGCTCGTTGTTCATCGCCGACTGGAGCTACGGCATTATTTATGCCGTACACATGAGCCCTGACGGTTCAACCTATTCCGGTGAAGTCGAAAGATTCTGCTGGGCCCCTGCCTTGCCCGTCGCTGATATAGTCGTCAGCCCTGTTGATGGTGCGATGTACTTTGTCGTCGGCGGACGACGAACCCAGTCGGCTGTTTATCGAGTGAAATATACCGGCAGCGAAAACACAGCCAAAGCGGCAGCGCTTGAATCTAACGGGCAGGCCAGCCTGCGGCATATAATGGAGAACTACCACGATCCAGATTTGGAAATCGACGAGAAATCCGATCAAGTAGCGCCATTGATTTTGTCCGAGGCCCTCAATGCACCCGATCGTTTTGTACGCTATGCCGCCAGAACCGGACTGGAAAATCGGTACCCCGAGAGCTTGCTGTCGATCGTCGCTCAAAAAGCCGACTCGCCCATCGCCAAGATCGAAATGGCAACAGCGGTTGCACGAGTTGGCAAACCAGAAGATCTTTCGCAAACACTGGACATTCTCAGCAGTATCAATTTTGACTCGATTCAGGAGCAGGAACAACTACAACTGTTGCGTGCTTACGGTCTGTTGCGGATTCGATTGGATGCCGAAGGCGCTACAATTGATCAACATCTCAACGAACGCTTCACCGAACTTTACCCGGCAGACTCTCAATTGTTGAATCGCGAGCTGGCTCGGTTGCTTTCAGTTACCGACTCGGCCGATTTCATTAACAAAACCATGAAGCTTCTCGACAAAGCTGGTTCGCAACACGAGAAGATTCATTTTGCCCTTTGCCTTTCACACATCAAATCCGGCTGGACATTCGAGCAACGCAAAGAATATTTCGAATGGTTCTTTGAAGCTGCAACCATTCGCGGCGGCAATTCTTTGCGAGGCTTCCTCAACAATATCCGTGGTGAGGCCATCAAGACTCTGGATGAATCCACCAAGACTGAACTGGGTGAATTGATTACGAAAGTTCCGCAAGTCGAAAACCCCTATAAGGAACTTAAGGCAAGACCTTTCGTTCAAAAATGGACTTCTGATTCACTGCACGATGCAGTCGTCAATTCATTTGAAGATGCAGACATCGAGAATGGCAGGAAAATGTTTTCGGTCGGACAATGTTATGCCTGTCATCGAATCAAAGGCGATGGCGGTATCGTGGGGCCGGATCTGACTGCAGCCGGCAACCGTTACTCGCTCGAAGACTTGATCGCTACGCTGGTCGATCCCAGCAAGGAAGTATCGGATCAATACCAGGCCACCAACTTCCGTTTGATGAATGGTAAAGTCGTGACGGGCCGAGTGGTGAATTTGAACAAAGAAAATTACATGGTGCAGACTGATATGATTAACCCGGCCCAGATGGCTCGCATCAAAGTCGAAGAAATCGACGAAATGGCACCTTCCTCTGTCTCGATGATGCCCGAAGGTTTACTCGATAATCTGACTGCCGAGGAAATCCGGGACTTGATCGCCTATATGAAATCAGTGTCCGAATTGGACGAATAAAACCTGGTAACTCAAATGATTCGACCGCTCATCTACGCATGTCTAGTCGTTACGATGGCCAACCAGTTGTTTGGCCAAGACCAGGATTTTGACTTTGCCCATGAAGTGTTGCCGATATTAAAGACCCACTGTGCGGAGTGTCACAGTGACGGCAATTACCAGGGTGGATTCTCCATCGACAGCCGCGAGTCGATTCTGGAATCCGGCGCGGTGGAGGCAGGCGATGCGGTTGCCAGCGACTTGATTGACCGAATCTCCAGCGATGAAATCGATTATCGCATGCCGCCGGAAGGTGAGAGACTGAGCGAACTTGAAATCGCCGCTCTCAAAAATTGGATTGACCAGAACCTGCCCTGGGAATCTGGATTCACTTTCAAGTCATCTTCGTGGGTCGCGCCTTTAAAGCCGCGGACTGTCAAACTTCCACCCGGCGATGGCAATCCAATCGATCGAATTGTTAACCAATATTTCGCTGACAATAAAACAAGTTGGCCGAACAGACTTTCCGATGCGGCATTTGCCAGACGAGCTTCACTCGACCTGGTCGGGCTCTTACCCACTCCTGATGAACTGAATGCTTTCACCCGTTCATCCAATTTGCGGCGCGAGAATTACATTAATACGCTACTTGGTCGCGATCGAGATTATGCCGATCACTGGATGAGCTTTTGGAATGACTTGTTGCGAAACGATTATACTGGAACCGGCTATATCGATGGCGGTCGCAAACAGATTACGCGTTGGCTTCATGACTCACTGTTAGCCAACAAGCCCTACGATCAGTTTACGCGAGAATTGATCAACCCCAGCGATGGCTCGGCAGGATTCATCAATGGGATCAAGTGGCGTGGGCGAGTCAATGCGAGCCAGGTCCAGGAAGTTCAGTTTGCCCAAAACGTGTCGCAAGTCTTCATGGGAGAAAATCTCAAGTGCGCTTCCTGCCACGATAGTTTCGTTGACGACTGGAAGCTTTCCGACGCCTACGGTATGGCCGCGATAATTGCTGACCAGCCGATTGAAATGTTTCGTTGTGACAAACCGACCGGGAAAATGGCCAAGCCTCAGTTCCTGTTTCCTTCACTGGGTGAAATTGATGCCGGGCAAAACAAGGAACAACGATTGTCGCAAGTTGCTGACTTGATTGTAGATCGACGGAACGGCAGGTTTACTCGCACGATTGTGAATCGTTTATGGCAGCGATTGATGGGACGTGGACTTGTCGAACCAGTGGATGTGATGGGAAATCAGCCCTGGAATGAAGACATCCTGGATTTTCTGGCAGAAGATCTGGCTGAAAACGAATACAACTTGAAACACACGCTTCGTTTGATCGTCAGTTCGCGAATTTACCAGTCGGCTTGTGTAACCCAGCCGGAACCGATTGTGGGTGAATATCAGTTTCGCGGTCCACTTGCCAAACGAATGACGGCCGAACAATTCATAGATGCGGTCTGGTCGATCACCAACACCTGGCCAGCACAGCCGAATGCAGGAGTCGCCGAACCGCAAGCTGTTCCGGTTCGCAGCTCGCTGGTCGTTTCCGATTTGTTAATGCGTTCGCTGGGTCGCCCCAATCGCGACCAAGTCGTAACGACTCGCGATGATGTACTTTCAACGCTACAGGCACTGGATTTAAGCAATGGCGAGATTCTGTTCAAACAACTTGAGAGCGGTGCTGATAACTTGCTTGCGCTTGAACTTTCCAAGCGCGATTTGATTGAACGAGTCTTTTTGCATTCACTTGCTCGCAAGTCGACGGGCCGGGAATTCGAAATTATTGAACAGCAGTTGGGCGATCAGCCAGACCGTCAGGCTATCGCAGATTTCTTGTGGACGATTCTGATGTTGCCGGAGTTTCAACATGTCCAATAACGCTAACTCGACCGACCGACGCGAGTTTTTGCAACAGCTTTCGGCTGCTTCAGCGGCTGCGCTCTGCTGTGGTGAACCCCAGCTCGTTTCCAAATTCAAAACTGACGAAATCGACGCTGATGAAATTGACGCAAAGGCTGATACTTGTATTCACCTCTGGATGGCCGGCGGGTTGGCAGCGCCGGCAACTTTTGATCCGAAGGCTTCCCTTCCCCTTGGGGCGGGCGTGGA
>CAZOXC010000051.1:0-10494 GCA_964583205.1 uncultured Pirellulaceae bacterium
CGTCATAGACCTGGCCATCATAATCATATGGATCGGTCAAAACGATTTTGTGATCAAAGTTATGGAATGAAGGAGGACTACTACTCTGCCATTCCAACGATGCGGCACCCCAGGGGTTACCACCGCATGGCTTGCCTCGCCGAGCCGCATGGATCAGCGTAAACACAGCAACGACAACACCAATTCCCAGCACAAATGCGCCGACTGTGGAAATCTGATGGAATATCTCGAACTCAGGATCATAGCGGGCATATCGTCGAGGCATGCCTCGCGAACCCATCACGAACTGAGGGAAAAATGTGATGTTGAAACCCAGGAAGACCAGCAAACAACTTATGCGTCCCCAGAGCTCGCTGTACATTCGACCGAAAATTTTCGGCCACCAGTGGAATACTCCGCCCAGCAGCGCTGTCAATGTTCCACCCACCATTACAAAGTGGAAGTGGGCCACGACAAAGTAAGTATCGTGCAAGTGAATATCGGTCGACAAAGTTCCCAGGAACAATCCAGTCAGTCCACCAATTCCAAACAGGAAGATAAAACTCAAGGCGTAACACATCGGAGTCGCCAGGCTGATCGAGCCCTTGTACATCGTGGCTAACCAGTTGAACACTTTCACTGCCGAAGGAATTGCTACCGAGAAAGTAATCGCACTGAAGATCAAAGTCACAACATTCGACTGCCCACTGGTGAACATATGGTGTCCCCAGACCAGGAAGCCCAACAAGGCGATCGCCACGCTGGAAAACGCGATGAACGAGTAACCAAAGATCCTTTTTCGACTGTAAACCGCAATCAATTCACTGATCACACCCATTCCAGGCAGGATCATGATGTACACCGCGGGGTGCGAGTAGAACCAGAAGAAATGCTGGAACAGGACCGGGTCACCTCCGTAAGTCGGATCAAAAATACCGATCTTCAAAATCCGCTCGGCCATCAGCATCAGCAAGGTGATACCCAGAACAGGTGTCGCCAGGACCTGAATAATGGCCGTTGCGTACAGTGCCCAGATAAACAAAGGCATCTTGAACCAGGTCATCCCGGGAGCTCGCATCGTATTGACTGTGACCAGGAAATTGATCCCGGTAAAGATCGAGCTGAAGCCGAGAATAAACGCGCCGAAGGTCGCGTACACAACCGCGGTCGGCGTTTTGATACTGTAGGGCGTATAAAAAGTCCAACCTGTATCCAGGCTGGTGGTCAGCATTGCGACCAGCAGGAAAAACGTTCCGCCCACCCACAGATAAAAACTCATCAAGTTCATCCGGGGAAACGCAACATCCTTCGCCCCCAGCATCATCGGCAACACAAAATTACCCAGTGCCGCCGGAACGCTGGGAATAATAAACGAGAATACCATGATGGCACCGTGCAAGGTGAACATCTTGTTGTAACTATTCTCGCTGAGGAACATCTTTTCGGCTGTAAACAGCTCGGAACGCAGCACCAATGCGAAGGCACCTGCCAGCAACAATGCCGCCGTGACGCCAATCAGATACATGATTCCAATGCGTTTATGATCCAGTGTAAAAGCCCAGGACTTCCAACCGGAGGATGCGTCCAGGAAGTTATGGCTGGAAGCATGCCCAAAATATTTTTCTCGAATTGCTGCAGTCGTCATAGTTTATGCCTGTAAGGCTTAAATTTCAGTGTGTTATTTTTTGCTTTTGAGGAACAGGATCAGCCATTTCATTTGCTCATCGTCAATTTTGCCTTGGAAAGAGGTCATTTGAGATGGCTTGTTAAACCCGGAAACGATTTCCCTGTTCGGTTCGTAAATCGATTCGCGAATGTAGTTATCATCCACCAGGCGAGTTCCACTCAGCAATGATTCTTCCTTGCCATAAATGCCATTCAGCGCCGGACCAGTTCCTCGTTCGCCATTCAAGTTGTGACATCCAGCACAATGAATGTTAAAGAGACGCTCGCCGTTTTCTTCCGGTTTCTTGTTCGGCCAATCCCATTCAGTAGCCTCATTTCGTTCTTCTTCCGTTGCCCAAACATGCACGTTGGTTTTCATCAGCGAATGGTTGTCGCCGCAATATTCGGTGCAATACAAACGATAGACACCGGGCTTCGTAGGATTAACCCAAACATAGGTATATCGGCCGGGAACCACATCCTGTTTTTGACGGAAGGCCGGGATGAAGAAGCTATGGAGTACGTCGCGTGACTCCATGGTGAACTTGACCGGTCGATTAGCAACCAGATGCAAGCCATCGATATTAGGAGTCATATCCCCATTGGGATAGGTGAAAGTCCATTGGTATTGTTGTGCCGTTACCCAGACATCCTCCGCACTTTCGGGCGGAACTCGCATTTCAAAAAAGCCCTTGGCTCCAGTCACAAACATCCAGACCAGAATAATTCCCGGCAACACCGACCAGGCGATTTCCAAGGGTGTATTGTGTGAAGACGAAGGCAGTGCTTTTTCGTGACCAGGCCGCCGGCGGTATTTGATCACAAAGTAAACCATCAGGCCGACAATGATCACAAAGAAAAATGTCGAGATCCAGAGAATGGCCCAGTACAGAAAATCCACCTGGCTGGCAAAATCGGATGCCTGAACCGGGAAGAAGTAGTCGCCCCATTGGTATTCGGGCGCATTCGGAAAAACCGTTGGGACATCACTGGCAGCTTCTGCTGCTTCGCCGCCAGTACCTGCATTCTCCACTGCCGCATCGGCAGTTTCCTGAACTGCGTCGCCAGTCGCTTCAGCGGTTGCAGGTTCGGCTGCAGCGCTTTCGGCAGCTTCTTGCAGTTCAGTTTTCCATGGCAACTTTGCCATCAAATTGTAAAGCATTTTATTTGCCCTAATCAGGAACTTTCAGATGCAACATCTGCTGGAGTTGCATCAGGTTTTGTTTTTTTCGGTGAGAACCAACTCAACAGCCAGGTTGGTACCAACCATAAAGCCAATGCCAACACGGTGATGCCGCCACCTAACCGCATGATCGACATCATCTGCATGGTGTATTTCCCCTGGTGCTCGTCATAAACGTAGCAGCCGGAGAAATACACGATTTTATCCAACCAGGTACCGACCTTGCCTTCGCCCGCTTCCATCAAGGCCTTATCCAGGCGAAATCGCAATTCGGAATCCAGTCCATCCAGGTAGCGAATCACTTTGCCTTTGGGCGAGCAAAAAATAAACGCCGATTCGTGCGAATAGATTTTCTGTTCGGGAATGTACTTGTATTTGTATCCACAGGCATCGGTGACCCGCTGGATGTTCTCGCGTTTACCCGTCAATACATGCCAGCCGTCTGTGGTTTCCAGATCACCGTACAACGCAAGATACTTGGCCTTCAATTCACGAGCTTGCTGAGCCTGCTCGTTAGGATCGATACTGATGATCACCAATTCAAAGTCCTTACCGGGCTTGAGGCGAATGTCCTGCAACGAACTGGCCAGATTCTGCAACTGAATACTGCATAGCTTGGGACAGTTTGAATAGTTGAACGAAATCAGTACCGGTTTTTTACCCAGGAAATATTTTCCGAGCTTCACAAAATTGTTGTCTTCATCATTAAACTGCGCGTCCAATGGTAACTGGGCATCAATCTTCTGCTCGATACCGATTCCCTGCGCAACCTCCGGTAACTCGTCATGCGCAATCTGTCCGAATGCAGCGGTGGTCATTAACGCACCGGCAAGGAAAGCAATCGTCAAAAGCCAGAATTTTAAATACATGATTTGTTCAACTGAGTTTGGAGCGAACTTCAACCCGACTCTTAATGTTCATCACCCGAATGATCTGCATCCGAGTGGCCTGCATCCGAGTGTCCCGTACCGTGCCCGCCATGACTCGATTCCACAGGCTGCCCTTCTTGAGCAAACTGCTCGGCGACCCGAGCCATCGCATCGTCGATTGAAAGCCTTCCGGTCTCTTCGTTACTGGTCAATCGAGCCTTTTGAGTGTCAAGATTTTCAATGATGGCTGGATCAACATCCTGTCGCACAAAGGTGGCTTGCCAGTGATAACAAAGCCCTTGCACAAACATGATTGTCACAAAGGTGACCACGGCAGAAATAAAACCAATCAACACGATAACCGGAACGTTGACGTCGTCGTAACGAGGCTTGGACCCGTGAGCAGAATCGTGCCCGTGAGCAGAATCGTGGCCTTGTTCAGTGGATTGTTGGCTATGTTCAGTCATTGTGACTCAGCAATTGTTGTTTCGGAAACTAGTGATTCGATAACGATTTAAGGGTTATGGTAATTCAAGGCTTCGGGCAGGCGGGGATCACCCAGCGGAACCAATGGTCGATTCCCGGCAATCAGGCAGAAGCTGCCTACAAAAACCCCGGCGAAACCCAGCAAAGTCAACAATTCCACATGAGGCATGTAAAACCCTGCCGCCGTAACAGTTTGACCGTCAAGTTGACCCGAAAATGAGTTGGGATCGAACTGTGGCATGACTAACCAAAAATGATCCAACCAGTGAATTGCCAACATATATATGCAAGCAAAGAACAAGAAGGATTTGCTACGCCTCACGGTCCGAGCCATGATTCCCAGGAAGGGAATAAACAGGTGGAAGACCAACAGGCCGATCGAGATCGATTTCCAGGTTGGATTAACAAAACGGGTGTTGTACCAGAATGTTTCTTCCGGAATGTTGGCGTACCAGATCAACATGAACTGGCTGAAGGCGATATATCCCCAAAACACGATGAAGGCAAACATCAGCTTGCCCATGTCGTGATAGTTGTCGACTGTAACTTCATCGGTGATCCGTCCGCTGCGTTGCAACAACAGGGCGATCAAGGTAATCGTGGCCATCGCACTTAACACCGCACCGGCAAAGAAGTAGACCGGGAACATCGTACTGAACCACATCGGCGCCAGCGACATCTCCCAATCGAACGTGGCAAAGACCATTGCCAAAACGAACAGGATCATCAAGGGAGCACATAACGCCTGCAAGCGCGAGGTCAGCCCCTTGGCTTTGGTGGTATCCTGCCGCAGCGAATTTCTGTAGAGGAATACGGCAATTCCGATCCAGATAACAAAGTAGGCGATGTTTCGAATGATAAAGAAACCAGAATTCAGGAACATCGCCTTCTTGCCATGAATGTCGTAAAGCGATTGCTCATCCTTCGACAAAGCGGCGTAGTCGGTATCGGAAACTGGCGAGAACCAACTGTCACTATTCCAGACATAAGGGAACTCGAATCCAGCGCCAACAAAGAAAGCGATCGGCACGAACAACAGCGCCATCACCAAAATCGTCATTCCCAGCATCTCGCCAATCCGCCGCAGCGTCACACTCCAACCAGCCTTGGTCAAGTGTTGTGACATCACAAAGAAGATGGCTCCAATTGAAATCGAGGCGAAGAAACAGAAATTCGTCAGGTAGGCGAAGCTGAATCGACGCAAGTTAATCCCGCTGGTAAATGACAATGCAAACGCAGCGCCAATTCCAATCAGGCCCAACACAAATGCCACCACCATGATCCGCGAGCGATCTTCGCCCAGCGAATAAATTGGCGAGGTGACTGAATCTTTAATTTGATGATCTTTGGACATATTTATTTATCTGAGTTTTCAGAATTGTCTTCTTCGTTTTCTGTCTGCGAACTTTCGTCAGCAGGCTCCTGGTCGCTGCCCTCGTCTTCAACTGGCGGCTCGGTCGTTTCCTCAGTCGGTTCTTCAGTAGAACCTTCTTCGGCCGACTCGCCAGCATCTGCTGCAGCGTTCTCGACAACCGTTTCTTCTACAGCTGGCGGAACGAATTTCTCTTCCGAGTTGATAATGGTTTCCTGCATCGCTTTGATATAAAGCACAATCGCCCAGCGATCTTCAGGTTTGATACGTTGTCCGTATGGGCCCATCGTGGAGCGGCCATTGGTAATCGTGTCAAACACTCGGCCAACCGGCTGCACAATGACATCGGGATGATGAAGGTTTTTGGCTTCAGTCCAGGTGGCCTCACCGTTGGTAGCCAACTCTTTAGCTCGCTTGCTGACCAGCCCGTCACCGAAACCACTGTAGCCATGGCAAGCCACACAATTGATTTCGAACATCTTCTTGCCACGAGCCACTGTGTCGGCATCGATGGTCATCCGAGCGGGAAACTCGGTCACCCAATCGGGCTCGATCACCTCTTCTTCGGCGGCATCACCATCTTCTTGCGCTTCTTCCTGAACGGAAACCAGCGTTCCAGCTCGACTCAACCCGGCATGACCGTCATCGTCAACTGTGTATCCGTAATTGAACCCGGTATCCAGATCCAGATGGCCAAGGGCAATCGTTCCCGGAATGGGCTCGCGGGCAACTCGCATGTCATCGAACAGAAAATCATTTTTCTCTCGTTCAGACTGGCGGAAATCAGGGCCCACATTTTGTGCCGAATAACGAATTTGAAAATCCATATCCGGGTTCACGTGCAGGCGAGGCTTACGCGCTGTCATCCCATGGGCTCGAAAAATCATAACCGGCGGGATCAACATCACGAACGCCATCAACACGCCGACTGTCTTGACGAACGAAGGCAACTTGAGGTCAGTTAAGTCCTCGTAAACCGGCTCGACTTCCGAAGCGCCCCAACCACTCAATTCTGATTGAGTCGTCTCCAAATCAAATTTTGGATCGTCATGATCAACCGTCAGGAAAAAACGATCGTTGGTTGCTCGACGAAAACGGGCAACTCGATGCAATGGATTCGCAAACCGGGGAAGCTTGTTCAAAATCAACATTCCGAAGAAGGCAGCGAATGCTGATGACAAAACGATGATCTCAAAGATCACCGGAATATTCGCGGGCAAACTCCACATGGGCTTACCACTGATAAAATAGTCATACCCGGGGAAGACCGGTGAACTGGAAGCCGAGTTCGTATACCACTGCAGGAAAATCCCACCGCCGCAGGCACCCATTCCGACTGCCAGACAGATGAATGGCAGGATCGTTCGCTTGATGCCAATCGCGTCGTCGATTCCGTGCACGGGAAATGGCGAGAACGCATCTAGCTTCTGGTAACCCGCGTCATGCGCGGATTTGCCACCTTCCAACAATGCATCTGGATCATCGAACTGAGCCAGGACACCAATCAGTTTTTTATCTTCGTTGTTTTCGTTTTGTGAACTCATCAAAACTACTCAATCTCAAGCTGGTTTAATTTGGTTCGATCGCGTTGCAAATTCGGTCAAGCGGTTTCGCTGGAAGGCGTTCCCGTTGGCGAATGGCGATGATGCTCCATGGTTCCCTTGACTTCCGATATTGCCACCAAGGGCAGATAACGACAGAACAACAGGAACAGGAACATGAACAGTCCGAAGCTGCCGACAAACATTCCGATGTCGACCCAGGTTGGCTTGAAATAAGCCCAACTGGAAGGCAGGAAGTCGCGTTCCAGCGACATCACAATCACAAAACGCTCGAACCACATACCCACATTGACCAGGCAACAGATCACCATACTCCACAGCATCGAAGTACGGATCTTCTTGAACCAGAACAATTGCGGGATAAACACATTACAGGAGAACATGGCGAGATACGCCCACCATTTCGGGCCCTGCATGCGGTTAATAAAAGTAAATCCTTCGTAGTCATTGCCCGAATACCAGGCAATAAAGAACTCGATCGTGTAGGCCGTTCCGACGATCAAGCCCGTGAGGATAATAATCTTGTTCATATTTTCGATATGCCGGACCGTAATGATGTCTTTCAGTCCAAACAGAACTCGAGCCGGAATCAACAACGTGACCACCATTGCGAATCCACTAAAGATCGCTCCGGCCACAAAGTAAGGCGGGAAGATCGTGGTGTGCCAACCGGGCAACTGGGAAATCGCAAAGTCGAAACTCACGATCGTGTGTACGGAAAGAACCAGCGGAGTCGCCAGAGCTGCCAGGATCGTGTAAGCCGCCTCGTAGCGATGCCAATGCCGGGCAGAACCGGTCCAGCCCAAAGACGCAATGCCGTAAGCGAGTTTCTTCCACTTGTTCGTGGCTCGATCACGGAAGGTCGCCAGGTCAGGCACCATGCCCATGTACCAGAACAGCAGTGAAACGGTGAAGTATGTCGAAACGGCGAAAACATCCCACAGCAATGGACTTCGAAAGTTTGGCCACAAAGCCAAGTGCTCGGACGGAATCGGAAACAGCCAGTAAAACGACCAGACTCGACCAATGTGAACGCCCGGAAACATACCGGCGCAGATCACCGCGAAAATCGTCATCGCTTCGGCGGCTCGGTTAATACTGGTTCGCCAGTGCTGACGGAACAGAAACAGGATCGCCGAAATCAACGTGCCCGCGTGACCGATCCCGACCCAGAAAACAAAGTTGACAATCGGCCAACCCCAGTAGACCGGGTTATTATTACCCCAGACTCCAACACCCTTCAAAATCAAGTGACTAATCAAGCCACCCAACATCAAAAGCAGGAGACCGGAAATCGCCATCCCGATATACCACGCCTTAGGTGGCTTGCGAGCCTCCATGGGAGCAGAAACGGTGTCTGTTACACCGCCAAAGTCGAGCCCACCAGTAATCAGCGGAGCTCTTTTTGCCGGATCTTCAAACGTGTTGTCGTAATGAGTATTAACCGTTGCCATTTGTATCTGCTATGAGTTTTGGTTATCGCGTTTTGGGTTGTCGCGTTTGGTAGTTCTCTTTGGTTCTCAATCGGTGATTGACTAGTTCACTATCGTGCTGCCTTCGCTATCCGAAGCAACAATCTCCGCACCCGCAACAACTTCCGGATGTGGATTTCGAACTCGAGCCAGGTACCGGGTTCGCGGGAAGTTGTTCATCTCTTCCAGCAACACATACGAACGGTGATTGTTGTGCATCTGCGTCACGTCCGCAGCCGGATTGTGCAAGTCACCGAATTTGATGGCCTCGGCGGCACAGGCATCCTGACAAGCTGTTTTGATTTCGTTGGGACCAATTTCGCGATTATTGTCGTTCTTGGCTTCAATCTTGTGATGCTGGATTCGCTGCACGCAATAAGTACACTTCTCCATCACGCCTCGACTGCGAATGGTCACTTCCGGATTCATCATCAAGTTCCGCAATGCACGATCGCCTTTGGACAAGATCCCTTCATCCGGGTATTTCAAAAAGGTCCGAGCTTCAGAGTAGTTCAAGTAGTTAAAGCGACGAACTTTGTAAGGACAGTTGTTTCCGCAATATCGAGTCCCGATGCAGCGGTTGTAAACCATGTCATTCAAACCTTCACGCGAGTGCGTGGTGGCGGCAACCGGGCAAACCGTTTCACAGGGCGCCTTTTCGCAGTGCATACAAGCCACTGGCTGACAGGAAACTTCAACTTCGTCAGCAAACTCGTCATCTTCACGAGCCACGAAGTAGCGGTCGATTCGCATCCAATGCAATTCGCGACCACGAATCACTTCTTCCTTACCGACGATCGGAATATTGTTCTCGGCCTGACAAGCAGTCACACACGCATTGCAACCAACGCACTTGTTGAGGTCGATCGACATGCCCCACTTGTGCCCCTCTTCCAGACTGTACTTGCGAGGCGTAATGTCAACATTTTGAAAATGCAAGTGATGCGAACTGGGCCATTTGGCGTGGTGGTGACCGTGGTCATCATGACCATCCTCAACCGTCCTCGGTCCGGTCACACCCGCAGCACCTTCAAGAGAATTTGCAGCATCGTGATCAGCGTCATCGTGCCCATCTCCACCTTGCCCATCTCCACCTTGCCCATCTCCACCGTGACCGTCTCCACCGTGACCGTCTCCACCGTGACCGTCTCCACCGTGGCCATGCCCCTCATGCTCTTCCATAAACTCCAGATAACTGTCGTAACTGCCTTCGCGAATCAACGGCGCGTCACCATCGTCGCCGTAGACTCGACGGTTAATTTCGTTTTGCCCCAGGCTGTCCATCCGGAAATGTTCCTGGGTCGTCGCAAGCTTGTACGAGGTGCCGGATGGGCTAACTCCAACACCCACCGCTACATTCCAGTTTTTGGTAGTGCGAACTTGACCAATGTCCACCCCGACTGACTCAACACCGTTTTTGGCATCACCACCGATCCGGCCGGCCATCTTGCGACCATAACCCAACTCGGAAGCCACCACTCCGTGAGCCATTCCCGGTACGACATTGACTGGCAACTGCACAGACAAATCGCCCACATTGAACGTCGCTTTTTTGCCTTGAGCCAAACCCAGACGAGCAGCCGTTTTTGGGCTGACGTGGGCCGCGTTATCCCAAGTCAGCTTGGTGAGAAAATCGGGAAGCTCCTGCAACCAGCCGTTGTTGGCGAACCGCCCGTCGTAAACACTGCCCGGTACAAACAAAAATTCAACATCGTCGCCGTCCCAGACTTTCTTCCACCCTGCGGTATCAGCCGAGGCAACTTCGAAACTTTGCAGCGAGGCACTTGCGGATTCCGCAACCGAGCCTTCAATGAACCCATCGTGAATCGCGTGCTGCCAAGCATGATGATCCAAATCGAATTCCGCAGCCGCCGTTTCCATCAACCAATCGGACGCGCCGTTGCCG
>CAZOXC010000052.1:0-10404 GCA_964583205.1 uncultured Pirellulaceae bacterium
CTTCGGAAGGGAATGAGTATGTATTGCCGAGTGACATCTCTGCGTCTGAAAACGGTGCTGGTTCACACATTCATAATCCGGCCGAACTTTCGGTTGCCCAGCTCCAGGATCGGGTCGACCAGTTGGTGAGAGGTTTTCGAGTCCGCGGTCACCTGGAAGCCAGGATCGATCCGTTGGGGATGCCTCGACCGACTAACAGGGAACTGAACCCTGATTCTTATTCACTGAGTGCCGAAGACATGGACAAGATGTTTTCGGCCCGCACGATTAATGGCGAGGACTATAAATCTTTGCGGGAAATTGTCGAGCAGTTGCGAAACACTTACTGCCGCTCGATCGGTGCCCAGTTCATGCACATTGATGATCACTCGGTGCGAGACTGGTTGCAGAAACGCATGGAAGGATCCAGTAACCGCATCGAGCTGGACCGGCACTCGCAAATCCGCATCTTGAACCGTTTGACGGACGCCGTCATCTTTGAAGAATTCGTGCGCCGCAAATTCATGGGCGCAAAAACGTTTTCGCTGGAAGGCGCTGAAACCCTGATTCCGCTGTTGGATCGAGCACTCGAAAAAGCTGGCGAGCACGGGATTGTTGAAGTGGTGTTGGGGATGGCCCACCGAGGACGCTTGAACGTGCTGGCCAATATCATGGGCAAGCGTACCGAAAATATTTTCTGGTCTTTTGATGATCCCGATCCGGTCGTGAACAAGGGTGCCGGCGACGTGATTTATCATATGGGCCACAGTTGCGACTGGACCACTTCAGCCGGCAAGAATGTACATATCTCGCTGTGCTTTAATCCTAGTCATCTGGAGTTCGTCAATCCGGTGGCAATGGGGCGTTGCCGAGCCAAACAGGATCGTGTCGGTGACAACGAACATTCTCAAGTGCTGAATATCCTGATTCATGGTGACGCCGCGTTCGCAGGTGAGGGTGTGGTCCAGGAAACGCTCAACATGAGCCAGTTGGCTGGCTACAAATGCGGTGGGACTTTGCATGTGATCGTGAATAACCAGATCGGTTTCACAACACTCGCCGACGACAGCCGCTCGACGACCTACGCCAGTGACGTGGCGAAGATGCTGCAAATTCCGATCTTTCACGTGAATGGTGAAGACCCGGAAGCTGTGGCTCAAGTGATCGAACTGGCGATGGAGTTTCGCAAGCGATTCAAACCCAACGTTGTGATCGACATGTATTGTTATCGAAGACATGGACACAACGAGAGCGACGAGCCTCGATTCACACAGCCCGTGATGTACAAAACGATTGATTCACGCAAGACCATTCGCGACAGTTACCTGGAACGTTTGCTGGCGATGGGCGGCATCACCCGGGAAGAAGCCGAAGAGATTGCCGGAACTCGAAAGGCCAAGCTGCAGCGTGATCTGGAAACCGCGCAAAAAGAAGATTTTGTGCCCGATACACAAACGCTGGGTGGATATTGGAACAGCTACTTTGGTGGACAAGAGCCAACCGAAGATTCGTTCCCGGATGATGTGAAGCCCGGCAAGCTCACTTATGTGATTCAGAAAACTGCAGAAATGCCGGAAGGTTTTAGCCTGCATCCGAAACTGCAACGGATTTTCGGTTTTCGAAAAGAGATGGCCGAAGGTAAACGGCGCATCGACTGGGCCACCGCTGAACTCGCGGCATTCGGCTCGTTGGCGATCGAGGGCCATCCGGTTCGCTTGTCCGGTCAGGATTGCGGGCGAGGAACCTTTAGTCAGCGGCACGCGGTGTTGCACGATGTTGAAAGCGGAACCCTGTATACTCCGCTCAAACATTTGGCCGATGATCAGGCCAACGTCGAAATCATCAACAGCCCACTGTGCGAAACTGGAGTCCTGGGTTTCGACTATGGTTATAGTCTGGATATGCCCGAAGCACTGGTGGTTTGGGAAGCTCAGTTCGGTGACTTTTACAATGTTGCCCAGGTCGTGTTCGATCAGTTTATCGCAAGTGCCGAGGATAAGTGGCGGCGATTGAGCGGGCTGGTAATGATGTTGCCTCACGGCTTCGAAGGTGGCGGTCCCGAGCATTGCAGTGGTCGCCTGGAACGATTCCTGACACTGACGGCCGAACACAATTTCCAAATCGCTTATCCCACGACCGCCGCGCAGCATTTCCATTTGTTGCGTCGACAAGTCAAACGCAAGTGGCGCAAGCCGCTGGTGATTCTGACTCCCAAAAGTCTCCTGCGAGAAGACGTGGTCACTTCGTCGATCGAGGAATTCACCAACCGTGGATTCGAAAAAATTCTGGGTGATCCCGATCTGGATGGCTCGTCGGTCAAGCATATCGTTTTGAGCACCGGAAAGATCGGAGTCGAATTGATCAAGGAACGTCGTAAACGGGAAAGAGATGACATCGCCGTCATTCGCATGGAGCAACTATATCCGCTGCCTTTGAAGGAGCTGGAGGCCGTTTTGCAGCAGTATCCCGCTGGAACTCCGGTCACCTGGGTCCAGGAAGAACCCACAAATATGGGTGCCTGGTACTTTGTGAAAATCAATTTCGGTGATCAGTTTTTTGAACGCTGGCCCCTGGCCGGCAAAGTGTCCCGTCCGGAATCTGCAAGTCCTTCTACCGGTTCGAAAAAAGCTCATAAGATCGAGCATGAGGAATTGATGGATTCGGTATTCAATCTGGCATGAATCAGGCAGAATATTGCCGGCCGAATAACCGGTTAAAAACGGGTTGCGACGGCTGTTTCCTCCGATTTTGTGACTTGGTCAAATGACGGTCGCACCGGATCTTTCGGTTGCGAAAGTGTTGCTTGACTGCTTTCAGCTTTGCTCGGAACTCAGCCGATATCTTGAAAGTGCTGCGCTGTCATTGAAGGGAATCAGGAGCGCTGGTTTTGAGAAGCTCGAACAGACTGTCAGCTAGTCCCCGAACAACTGGCAGTTTTTCCTGCTCTGCACCTTGGCTGGATCCATCCCCAGCGGCAATAATCAAAGTACCAGTGTTCACTGTGGCAAATTTCGGCTGAAGGGCCGAATCAGCAGAGCAGACCCATCCATGTTTATTGCCAAGGCAAACTGAGTAATGACAGATATCAAAGTTCCCGAATTCGGCGAGTCCATCCAGGAAGTGCAAATCAGCACTTGGTACAAACAGGTTGGCGAGTGGGTCAATCTTGACGACGATTTGGTCGAGTTGGAATCCGAGAAGGCTTCCCAACCATTGCCCTCGCCAATCGCCGGCTTGCTCAAGAGCATCGCCCGAAAAGAAGGTGAGTTTGCCGAGGTTGGCGATGTGATTGCGGTGATCGATGAAACGGCAGAGAAACCTGCCGCAGGTTCGGCGGCCCAAGCTGAACCGGTGGCCGCAGCAACGGCTGCTCCGCCCGCTCAACCCGCGCCCGCGCCAGCCGGTAATCCGCCCGCATCAATCATGCCGGCTGCCGAACGATTGTTGGCCGAGCACAATTTGCAAGCTTCTCAGGTAGCCGCCAGCGGTCCCGGTGGACGTTTGTTAAAAGAAGATGTGATTCGCCATGTGTCGGGTCAATCTGCGAACGGGACCAGCGCTGCCCCGGCTGTTGCAGCAGCAGGTGCTGCCGGTGTTGCTGGAGTAGCAGCGGCATCTGCCAGCAGCGGATCGGCTGCAGGGGGAGCTCGAGAAGAAACAGTGCGGCCAATGAGTATGATCCGTCGTACGATTGCCAGGCGGCTGGTCGAGGCCCAACAAACGGCGGCCTTGTTGACCACGTTCAATGAAATCGACATGCAGCCCGTGATGAGCTTGCGGAAGAAGTACAAAGAAGCTTTCGCAGAGAAACATGGCGTGAAGCTTGGATTCATGTCCTTTTTTTGCAAGGCAGTTGTCGAGGGTCTGAAACGATACCCGGCTGTGAATTCGGAGATCCGAGGCAATGAAGTCGTTTATCGAAATTACTTCGACATTGGAGTGGCGATCGGCGGCGGAAAAGGACTGGTTGTGCCGGCCCTCCGCAGCGTAGAACGAATGTCGTTTGCCGAGATCGAGCAGCAGATCGGCGTGTACGCCAAAGCGGCGATGGAAAATCGGATCAACCCCGAAGATCTGGTGGGCGGTACGTTCACGATCAGTAACGGCGGGGTCTACGGTTCATTGCTTTCGACGCCAATCGTGAACCCGCCACAAAGCGGCATCCTGGGATTGCACTCGATTCAGGAGCGACCGATCGCCTTGAATGGTGAAGTGGTGATCCGTCCGATGATGTATATTGCCTTGACCTACGATCACCGAATTATCGACGGTAAGGAAGCGGTGCAGTTTCTGAAAACGATCAAGGACGTGCTGGAAGAACCGGCTCGCCTGTTCCTGGAAGTCTGATCAGGCGGATGCCGCGACCGGCTCGCCTGCTCCCGGAAGAATAATCGGGCGGTTGTCACAACCGGCTTGCCTGCTCCCGAAAAAATAATCGGGCCGGTTGTCACTTGTCAAAGTTGGGATTCGTGGCGTTAATCCCTGCGCTACCACCTACTCGATTGGCTCGAATCGAGTTAAAACAAGGGTTTCACTCCCGCATTCTAGAGTATTGACAACAGCGATGGCCGAACAGTTTGATTTGACAGTAATTGGTGGTGGTCCCGGTGGTTATGTGGCGGCAATTCGAGCCGCTCAGTTGGGACTTAAAACAGCCGTCATCGATGAGAATGAGAAGTTTGGCGGGACTTGTTTGCGAGTCGGCTGCATTCCCAGCAAGGCCTTGTTGGAATCCAGTCATCTGTACGAACAGACCAGGCATGAACTGTCCCAGCACGGCGTCGAGGTCGGCGATGTCAATTTGAACATTGACACGATGCTGGCGCGGAAAAATAAAATTGTCGACACGTTGACCGGCGGCATTAACATGCTGCTGAAGCGAAACAAAGTGACGATGTTCGTTGGTCGAGGCCGGGTAACCGGGGCTAACTCGATCGAGGTAACTGGTCAGGATGCGGCTCAAATTCAGACCGGCAAGATGATTGTTGCCACCGGCAGCAAGCCAGCGTTTTTTCCGGGTATCGAATACGACAACAATATTGTCGGCGACAGCACGACCGCATTGTCTTATCGACAGCCGCCGGAAACTCTGGTCGTGATCGGTGCCGGCTACATTGGGCTTGAATTGGGCTCGGTTTGGAATCGGCTGGGTTCGAAAGTGATTGTGGTCGAGGCGCTGGACCATATCCTGCCGGGTTTGGATGGAGAAATTGCCAAGCTCGCTCACCGAACTTTTGAAAAACAGGGACTCGACATTCGCACTGGAATGTGGGTCGAGTCGGCCAAGGCGGAAGATGGTAAAGCGGTCATCCGCTGCAAAGATCAGGAGCCAATCGTGGCGGACCGAGTACTGGTTTGCACCGGCCGATTTCCGAATACGAAAAACATCGGCCTGGAAGAACTTGGTGTCAACATGGACAAGCGGGGGACCGTTCAGGTCGACGAAAATTATCAGACGAATGTGGCAAGTGTTTTTGCGATTGGCGATTGTATTCCGGGGCCCATGCTGGCCCACAAAGCGTCAGAAGAAGGAATCGCTTGCGTCGAAAAAATGGTCACCGGATTCGGACACATGGATTACGATGCGATCCCGGCGATCGTTTACACCGCTCCGGAAATTGCCACCGTGGGCCAAACGGAAGAGCTGCTGAAAGAGAAAGGCATCGCCTACAAAAAGGGCGTTTGTCCTTACGGAGCGAATGGTCGAGCTCGCACGTTGGGCGACATTGAAGGTCGAGTCAAGATCCTGGCTGACGAGAAAACCGATCGAATTCTGGGCGTCCATGCGATTGGAACACATGCAGGCGACTTGATCGCCGAAGCGGCTGTGGCGATGACTTTCAAATCCAGTGCCGAAGATCTGGCTCGCTGCGTCCACGCCCATCCGACACTTTCAGAAATCGTGATGGAAGCCAGCCTCGCTGTCAGCGGCAACGCAATCCACACTTAAACGCCGGTCCACACCAGTGCGACAAACGGCGTGCCTTGTTCCACCAAAGCAAATTCCTCCCAACTCACCCTCCCTCCGGGAGGGTCGGACGAGGAACGAGTCTGGGGAGGGGTTACTTAACTCACCCTGCCTCCGAGTAGCCAAACCAGGATGAGTTTCGTTCCAGCAACATTGGCCAGCGCCCAAGGCCACACTAACCCCAGCGCCACAGCAGCCGCAGAACCACCTACTGATTCCAGCCGCCGATCAATTGGAATTCGAAGTTAGGCGCACCAACATCGGCCGAGTCAGAACCGCCATTGATCGAGATTCCGTTGACTCGATCAAAACTGCGAATGGTGTGAGTGCCTTCCGGAGTCCAAAGGATCACCTTGTTTTGCAGAACCGTCAGATCATCGTTGCCGGTTGAATCTCGGAGGACGGCAAAATCATCGCCGGAATTGCTACAGACCGCATCGGAATTTTTGAAGTCAAACATTCGGTAGTTGAATTCGTCGCCTCGGAACACGATCGAGTCCTGATTCACGACTAGCGAGTCATTGCCGTCGCTGCTGTCAATGAATTTCAAAACGTCATTGTTGGTCAAATCGGCTTGAGCGTAGTAAGTGTGCCAGCCAATCAGAGCGTAGCGGCTGATTCCATCATCCAATACCATTTGAGTCGGGCGGCATATCACGGATTTGCTTCCCGAGTAAATATCGATAACGATACGATCGCGGTCGCCGGATGACAGCCCTCGAGTGTCCTCGAAGAAATTCGCAATACGGATGACTGGTCCGGCTCTCATCGTCAATGTTTCCAGATCCGCATAGGCCGTATCCGGTCCATCCGGGTCATCAAAAATGACAGCTCGGTCATTCCCGTCGGCTGTGGCCTGGGCTTTGACGAGGCGAAAATCTGAAGCCGAAATGACAACACCATTGCCAAAGAACATCGTCGATTGGTTAGGTAGAGATATAAACTGGTCATCCTGTTCCGAATCGAAAATGGTGATCTGGTCATGAGCCAGCTGCGACTGGAACGATACAGTTTCAACCGAATCAAACAGAAGCTTGAAATTGTCCGAGCGATCACGGATCAAAATCGGCGTGGCTACATATCTGTCGTTGCCGACATTGTCTGTCACATTGAGACGATCATTGCCAGTTCCAGCGCAGACTCGAAGACGATCGTAAGTCAGCGAATCGGGTATGCGGACCTTTTCTCCGTTGTGATACAGCGTTCGACCGTTGAAATCAAATCTGAAATTGTCATCGTCGGCAGCGCCGTAAACTACAACTTCGTTGTTCTGTGCTGTGAAGCATAATTGCACCGAGTGAGTCGAAGCGGTCGGCTCTTTGGGAAGCGAGAACAAGTGATAACTGACGGCGCCGGTGTTCTGGTTAGTCAAAGTCGCCAGGTAGTCGGCATGAAAGGCTCGCAATTCAACAGTTTGCCCGTTGGAGATCGTTTCCTGATGCGAGGTCTGCCATTCTTCCAGCAGACTTTGATACATCTGACCGGCCTCGTTGACGGTCCAGTCACTGTCGACAAGTGCCGCTTGTTCATCTCGCCAATGGGCTTCTGCCCAGAAGCCCCACATGATGATGCCCTCGACACTGGGGTGGCTGAAGGCGCTGCGATAAAAGTTCTCCAGCCCGATTGCTCGATGAGCAAGATTGGCGTCTTCGTAATCGTATTCGGTAATCCAGATCGGCAAGTTCGCTTGAGAAAAGTAGTCGAGCGTATTCTCGATCGCAGCCGGTGAAACGAATTCGTCAAAGAAATGCGACTGCAGCCCAATCCCGTAAGGATCACCACCGCCAGCGATTATCTGGTCTACCAGATCCAGATAGCTGTCGCTGCGTTTTTTCGAGTTGTAAATACCAAACTCATTGAAGAACAGTTTTGCTCCCGCGTCATTGTCGCGAGCCATGGTAAACATTTCGGCGCGGATTTCGTCTCCCAGCCGATCTCGAAAGAACGAGTGCACAGTCATCTCGTTGCACACGTCCCAGGCATCGAAAACGCCGGCATAGCGAGTCAGCACGTTGTTGACTCTGTCTTCAACTTCGCCGCGGATCGATTGATTGTCCAAGCCACCCAGCCAACCCGGAACAAACCGAGGATCGGACCAGAAGATCGCGTGAGCCTTAGCCGGAATTTCCAGATCATTGATGAACTCAACCAGGTCGTCCAGTCGCGAGTAGTCTTCAACACCTTGAGTCGACTCGACCGGAGGCCACTGTGCATTCCATTCGGTCGTACCGTAGTTGAAGTGGTTGCGAAAAAAGTCAACGTAACCCGGATTCGTAATCGAAGCATGATTGATGGCCGAACCAAAGGGGAAGTGGCCACGAATTTGCGTAAGCTCAAGATCAAACTGATCAGTCGAGCCGCTCATAAGCTGGATTTCCAGATCTCGTTTGCGAATTTGATCGATTCGATCGTTGGCAGTCTGGACCCAATCGTTAACCAGCATCTCGGCATCGTCAACAATAAACTCAGCTTCGAAGTTGTTGATGGAATTGACGATAATATACAACTCTTGAGTCGATGAACTGCCTGGAATGAACTGATATCCGCCAACCAGCCGAGTCCACTCGCCGGGCGGTGCGGCAACTTCATCTATCCTGGCGAAGGTGGGCGAGTTGCCTTCATCACGACGGCCAATTTCCAGGTTGTAGGTCTGAGTCTGCTCGCCTGCCGGCTTGATCCAGATCGAGATTTGATAGTCAGTATATTCGTTGATGATGGGCAGCAAGTTTCTGCGGAGTCCCATCCAGCTTGCATTGCGATCGGAGACTCGGCAACCGTTTCCGGTTATCCCGCCAGGTTCGATGTTGAGAACGCAATCGCCTTGAGTCTGCCAGTAGGTGGTGCCAGATTCAAAGCCAGGGTTGGTTAGTTCATTCGCAACAAGCGGAGCACTTAAAGTCGTGCTGAGGATCGTTGCGACGAAAGCTAACAAAGCCGCAACGAAAACTATCGGGCGGACAGTCGAGCGTCTGAATTGAGAATCATGTGTCAACATAAGATGAGCGGACGACTAACCAGAATCGCTGGCAATCGCCGCAGATATTCAAGGCGTGAGTCAAAACGAGAAGTGCCCTGATCTTACAGACTTGCTCAGTTAATCAAAGGAGCGGTAGTACTGAGACTGGTTTTCGAAGGCATCTCGCAGCCCTTCGATTCGGTCAGTGTAGCTATCGTAGTCGTCTTCATCTTCGGCCCGATCCAGTATTTCGAGGGCTTTATCGTAGTTTTTCACCCCCCCGTATGCGACCGCTAAAGTGCAAATGTGATCTGCATCACTCCATTGGGATTCTTCCACACATTCTTTGGCAAATTCCAAAGCCTTTGCCGCGTCACGCAATTTCTTGTCTCGAGTCGTCGCAATATGCCAAGCCAGATTGTCTTTCCATTCGACTTCATCAGGCGCTGCATCGACGGCAATCAGCATATCTCTGACGTAAGTTTCAAAGTCATTCTCATCGAACGCGATGTCGGCTCGGTAATAAAGAGCAGTTGTGTCTCGCGGATTCAACTGAAGCGCCTTGTCAAATTGTTCTTTGGCCGCAGCCGTGTCATCTTTGTAGCTGTTCAAGTACCAGCCAAAGTTGGCATGACCGGTTGATCGAGCAGGCGCGACCTCGATGGAGCGAGCGTAATCGGCTTCCGCTTCGTCGTAGTCGTCAAGGTATATGTGAACAAGCGCGCGATTAGAATAGGCGACCGAGTAGGACGGGTTCGCTTCCAGACATTTGTCGTACCATTCGATTGCTTCATCGAAATCGTCGTAGTGATAGGCGATTAGGCCTCGGATGTTGAGTACCGTGGGATGGTCGGGAACGAACTCGGCCGCCAATTCGATCTCCTCCTGCGCGACCTCGTAATCATCCTCCTCGCAAAAGATTGCTGAGCGAGTAATGTAAATATCGGGAATTGAATCATCGATTTCTTCAGCTTGCTCCAGATCTTCCAGGGCTTTGTCGTGATAACCCAGGCGGTAGAGAATGTCACCTCGAACAACCAGGTCGGCGGCGGTGGCTTCTTTCTCGATCCGAGCCGTGAAGAACTCCCGAGCCTCCTGCATGGTTTTGACATCGTTGTGCCGGATCCACAGCACTTCGCCCCGGTCTCGAAAGATATAATAGTTGGGGGCCGTTTCTTCGATGTAAAGATGCTGACCAAGCGGGAATTCGGTGAAAGGTTCACCGTCTTTCAGAACCTCGGCATTTTCAACCGTTACGATCATCCGTTCGCCAATTTCCTGAGCTTGTGAAATCGACGCTCCCGTCGACAGAGACAAAAGAAACACAGACAGGATTGTCCAGGCGAGAATAGCAAGGCGAGTTGGAGAGGGATGGCGAGACATGGCGATCATTTAAAAAAAGTAGCTCGCATCATTGTAACCGAAACCGCCCATTTTGCGTAACGCTTTAACAATGCGGTTATCGCTTGGTTGCTACCAGCACTTCGCGTTTGCCATTTAC
>CAZOXC010000053.1:0-10358 GCA_964583205.1 uncultured Pirellulaceae bacterium
TTTGCCGAGTACCGCAGCGCAGTGGAAGAAGCTGGCGATGATCACACTGGCAAGCTATATCGAAAGACCGAGGTGCTTAACGTAATTGCAGCGATCGCACCGATGTTGGGCTTGACCGGAACCGTCATCGGAATGATCGAGGCCTTCAATACCATTGCCATCCGCAAAGGCGCGGCAAACGCAGGTGAGTTAGCGGGTGGAATTGGGCAAGCGTTGATCACGACATTGCTGGGATTGCTGGTCGCTATACCGACGATGGTGGCGGTCGCCTACTTCCGCAGCCGCATCGACACATTGGTGGCGGAAGCCGGCAAACGAGTAGAACGGTTGCTGCTTCCCCTGGGTAGAAAACGCTAGGTCGAAGTTCTGTTTGCTCCAATTGGCAGGTAAAATCCAGTGAGGCTCAACAAACGAAAATTCGCCTCGCCGATAGGTGTCAGTCTGACTCCGATGATCGATATCGTATTTCTGCTGATTATTTTCTTCATGACTCTGCCGCAATTGACCAAAATTGTGTTCCATCCTGTCGAATTGCCCACGGTTCAGGAGATTGACGACGACAGTCAATCGCAGAAAATAACAATTAACGTAACCCGTCAGGGTCAACTGTTCGTCGATTCTCAACCGCTGGATGATGAAGAGTTGAAATCGGAACTGGAAACCATGCTGGCAGAGCTGAATGGCGACGCCTCGCGGCTGTATGTTTTAATTCGAGCCGACGGTCAAAGCGACAGTGGACGGATCAACAACGTGTTACAACTGCTGACCGACCTGGGGATTCAGCGAGTGCGAGTGAGTGCTCGTAGTCAGCGTTAACTGCAAACCAGAATGGCAGGACAAGATTAGGAAGAAACTGTGAGACTCACCAGTCGCGCAATTCGAAGTCGGCAAACGCTTGATATATCCACACCTGGATTTATTGACGTTGTGTTTTTGTTGCTGATATTTTTCCTGGTCACTTCTACATTTCTGCGTCCAGAGCGGCAAGTTGCTTCGAACATTGATGTGCGGGAAAATACTTCGGCTGCGGCTGCAAGCGATTTGGAGCCGGCGTTCGTGGAGTTGAGCCAGCTTGGAGACAAGTCGATGTTTCGTATTGGCGATTTCTCGACAGACAGTGAAGACGAATTGATCGATTTCTTGATGGACTTTGTCAACAAAGCTGACGGTGCTTTTGTGCAGGCTCAACCGGGCGTTCCGTTCGAGTACACGGCGCGAGCGATTGCGGCCTGCCGACTAAGCGGATTCTCGCAAGTAACCATGATTCCAGGTGCTGAATGAGCAAGCAGAAAGCGCGAACTCGTTGGGCGATCTTGTTCGCAATCTGTTTTGCGTTGCCGGGAATGGCCAGCGCTCAGGAAGACGATCTCCAGAATGATTCCAGACAACAGCTGGGAAATTATCTGGACAAGCACGGACTATCTTCGCTTGGCGAAGTTGAATTGTTGCGCAATATCGAATTGGCTGCCACGCGAGATTCGGAGATTGAATCGGTCGAGCGTCTGGCCGAGTTTTATATTGGAGAAATCGTTGGCGGAACCGAAAACAGAGAATTCGATTCCAGACTGATTCGGCTGCTTGAGAATTACCCGGAACTGAATTCATCTCGATTCGAATTGTTGCGCCTGCAGGCAACCTATCGCGACAACAAACAGTTGTTTCAGCAATGGATTGAATCCAACCGAGATGAATCACTGCGAATCAAACTGCAACTTGGCTGGGAGAAACTGAGCCAGCGATTCCAGACTGTTGAAAACCAATTCCAGCAATCGACGGACGAGATAGAGCAGTTCAACATTCAAGTTTCATACTTGCACGCCTGGACTCAGTACTATTGGGCAGTCTCGACGGGAAACGAGGCTGTGGTAAGTGGCCAGACGGCCAAATCGCTGCTGCAGGAATCGGGGAAGAAGTTTCGCGATTTGTTGAATGTCGCCGACAATCAGAATTTGAAAAACGTTGACCCGGAATGGCTGGGTTTGGATTCCATCTGGAATGTGCGTTGTTTGATCGGGTTGGGAATGGTCAGTCAGGCACTGGGAGAACAGGAGACTGCTTCGGTTTGCACTCAGAAGATTCTGGCATTCGCGGGTCGCCAGCAGGTGCGAGAAGAGGCGCTGCAATGGCGGTTTCACAGTTTCTATTTCCCCGGCGAGCTGGCTTTGGCAGTTTCGTTTGCCGAGCAGATGTTTGCCAACAAAATTGACTCGCCAGTTGTCTGGAATTCGATCACACTGGCTGGCCGCATGTGGATTGATCCGGAAGACGAGTCGGCCAAACGATTGACCATGATCGGGTTGGCGGGACTTGCCCGCTCGAATCGAATGAAATCGGTCGAACAGTTAATTCGAGACTACAAAATTCAGTTGACTTCTGATTCGTTTTACTCAAGCTGGATCGCTGCAAGCGTGGTGGTGGCTCAGTATAAAGAAACCGGCAACGTTGAGTTGCTGATGCAGGCTGATCAATTGATTGACAAAGCCCTGGAGTATTCTCAACGGATTGACGATACCGAGTCGATCGCAAATGCCCGCTGGTTGTCCGCATGGATCAATTATCAGACTGAAGAGTTTTCTGATGCCGCCTCTGGTTTTCGAATGGTAGCAGAGACCTATCGCTACAAGAGACCTGAGTTGGCAAGTCAGGCGTTGTGGATGCAGATCCAGATGTTGGAAAGATTGAGTGAACAGGATCAGCGTTACCAGATGGAGTTGGTGACGGCGACTTCAGAATTGCGGCGCTGGTTCCCTGAGTCCCGCTATGTCAAGCTCGTCGATTTTGAACGAAAGCGTCGGCAAATCAGCTTGTTAAAGCCAGCCGAGGCGATTGCCCGGTTGGAAACGATCGAGCCACTTGATCCCAATTTTGAAACGGCTCAATTCGAAATTGTGCGGGCCTTGTTTCGTCAGTGGGAAGAAAATCGAGCCAGTCGTTCGGAATTCACTTCAGTTGAACAGGCAAGTGAAACAGACGAACTTGAATCCAGCGTGAAAAGCTATCTCGAGCGGTTTCCCGAAGCCAAGTCTGAGAATCGAGTCAGTTTGGTGTTGCAGATGGTTTCTGTGTTTAACGAGCTGGGCAACCGCAATGACAAATCGGCCCAGTGGCTGGCTCAAGTAGAAACCGAAACCCAAACGCAAATTCCGGATAGTGTCGCCAACGAGTTTCACCTTCAAAGCATGCGTCTGGCCGATCAACAAGGAGATCGGGAAAGTGCCAGCAAGCATGCTCAAACCTTGATTGATAGTGACAGTTCATGGCCATATAAATCCGCAGGATTGGTATACTTGATCCGTGGATTGGAAGGACGCCTGCTTGAGGCATCGCAAATTTCGCGCGGCGAAATTCTACGGGAGTTGTATTCCAGTTACATCGGTCTGACCGAAGCTTTGATCAACCAGGGCGCGGTTGCGGGTGAATCCGGGAACTTGACAACTGCAACGTTTAGAATTGGTGAATTGGCATTGGAGATCGGGAATTATCAGGTTGCCTACGAGAAGTTTGAAGAGTTGGAAAACTTCTATCCTGATGATGCGCAAGTTTTGTTGGGGCTTGCCAGGTCTGGGCAGTTTCTTGGAAAAGAATCGGCCATCGAAAACTGGCGAATGCTGGCGAAGGGTACACCTGTTGGTACACCGAATTGGGTCGAAGCGAAATTCTATGTTGCCAGTCAACTTGCTCAGAGCGATCCTGGTACTGCGGAAAAGATTTGTCGACAAACCGTGCAGATGGCACCTGAAATGACGCCAGACTGGCAGAAAAAATTCACTCAATTGGCGGCTCAATTCGAGGAGCGGAATTGAAAGAATCGTCCAAACGCAAATTGATACTGCCCAAGGGCGATTCGCGATTGAACGAATTCGTTCGACAAGCCGGCCCGATTGTGTCGGCCGAACGAGGAATGAACGAGCGCTGCCAACTGAAGCTCAAATCGCTGGCGAATCGATTGAAAATGCCCGCCGAACTCTACGATTTGGCGATCGAGTATTTTCATCAATCGGGAATTGAGAGTAATGACGAGTTAACTCGCTGGGAACGCGAATTCACAAACTTTCTGCAAAAAGAACTTGCCCAAATCGATCAGCAGATTCTCTCTAAGCCACTCGAAAATAATCTGGTGGAAAGCGGACTTGAGCGTTTTCAATTAAAACCGGAGCGTGCCCGGCAACTGGTTCAAAAAGAAGCCCGGTCTGCCGGGATGCTGCGAATTTCGCTGAAAGATGCGGAGACGAATTTGAAGGCGCTGGTTGTCGAACAGGTCGGTAGAGCGACTTATCTGAACGAGGAAATTCGTCAGAGGCTGTTTCGAGCTGGTGCTGCCTGGGGTGTCGATGCGGAATCTGTCGAGTTGGCAATTCAGGATGTCATCTCCACCAATGAGCGGGCCAGTAAAAAAAACACGACACCATTACGGACCCTGGTTCTGGGGATCTGCGCAATCCTGATCGGAACGGGACTCTATTTGTATTCTCGATTTAATCAAGCTTCGATCGACTCGAACCTGGATTCTGGTGCGGCCGCTGCCGATCGCCTGACTGAATTAGAATCTGAACCGGTTGTGCTGCATCCGGAATGGTCGGATGAACAGACGCAGATGATGAAGCAGCTTAGAAGTCGCCACAAGTTTGCCGAAGAATACTGGAATGTCTGGGTAGGCGACGATCGAGAAGCAAAGACCTATCTGGTGCGCGAACGCTTTGAAAACAGTTTGCGAGCAGGAAATTCACGACGGTTGGGCGAGTTCGTGAATTTTCATTCCGTTTTGCTGCAATGCGAGCCCGATGTTTTGACCGTCAAGCAGCTTGCCGATGTTGTGTCTGAGCAAATCAATATTCCCTTTGGAGATTTGCCTGATGACCGTTCAAAGGCAGAGCTGACCTTTGTTGCCAACCAGATTGGATTAGAAATTTGGGAGAGGCTGCCGCCTGGGACTCCTGCGCACCAGGCGATGCAGGAATCGTTGTTTTCACAAACCGCGGTTCAGGCTGTCGACGGCAACTACATTAAACAATCAAGTCAGTCGCTCACCAATCAATGGTGGGATAGTGTGCTGGCATCGGCCATGAAAGAACCGACTCGATGTGGCGGTTTGATTCCATTTGTATTTCAAAAATCCGAGCGCTGGCTGGGAAGCGAATTGACGAATGAAAGGTTGCATGAATCCTTGTTGGCCGTACTACAGAGCCAACCCGATCAATGGCGAGAACTGACCAGTGAACTTTCCTATGCCATCGAAACTGGTAGTGACGAGCAGTTAAATGACTGGGCAGAACTAGCACTGTCTGCAAAAGAATCGCCAATTCAGAATTGGCTGGTCGATCGACTGGCTCAGCGGTTGCGGTTGGACGATGGAATTCCCTTGCAGCTGAAGTTCTCGCAAATCCGAACTCGGTTAACGGATTCGGGGGTGCAACCGGTGGAACGATATCGGAAGCACTTTGATTCCTGGTTGAAGCAGGATGTTCGTCTTCAACAGTGGTTGTTTTCAAACGACTTGGCAGAGTTTGAAATTGAAGAGATTGCTGTGGTAGCTCTTTGGTCGACGCAAATTTTTGCGCTGTCGGAAAACCGCCTTGATCTGTTTGGCCTGGCAATGGATGAACCGGCAGTCGATTTGCTGGCACTCGCACAATCCAGATACTTTGGTCAAAATCGAGTCGTGTTTGGGCGGGCGTCTGGAGTTGCGCACAGTTCACATCGCGAGTCGCTGCGGCAGTCGATGGGTGTTTTGGGCGACGTCGAGGTTGGTTCCGGTCAGAAATTGTCTTCGCTTAAACGAATCATTGGGCTGTCGGAGCGTTTTTCAGATGTCGAATTCGCTGATGCCCTGACGCTTGCTAAGTACTTGTTGGCGGCAAACACTGACGACGAAGTCGTTTATTTCAGACAGGAACTCGACAAGCTCAGCCGCTGGAGAAATTTGAGCCTGGCCCTGATTGAGTTGATTGAACAACAAGAGGATCTCGACCATTCGCTCTCGGTGGCTGGATTGGTATTTAGCCGGCAGTTCCATCTTGATTCAATGGTTGACTTGCAAAATGATCTGCAACTGCAAATGTTGCAGTCGTTGAGTGAGTCTCTGAATGTCTCACTGTTGGCTGAAGGCCGGAATCAACAGGAGTTGTTGAGTTCACTGGTGGAGTACCTTGCGAATGTCAATCGATTACGCCTGCGAATCGTGGATGGCAACTTTAACGAAGACGATGACTTGCCAGAGATTTTGACCCAGTTGATTTCGACGTTGGGCGGTGACCAGGAGAGTTCCATGCTCAAAAGGGCAGGGTACCTGGCACAAAACGAGGCTCATTATTCCGTTTTGCTGGGTCGAGTCTTGATTTCTGCTGCAGCGCGGCGAGCCAGACTGCAGCACCCGCAAATTGATTCCAGGGTAACGACGATACAATCCTGGTATAACAGTCAAATCGAGAATTCACCCGATTACTTCGGACAACTTATGTTGAACGAAATCGTGTTGTTGAAAATCTGGTCAGCCTGTTGTCAAGCCAAGTAATCCCCGGCAATCCGATATGAAAACCAAAAGCAGGAACAGATTGATTCGACCTGGCATATTCGTTTTTGTCTGCATGTTGAATTTGCTGCTGGCGATTGGAGTGGACGCCGATCGATTGTGGTTGAGCGATGGAAGTGTGGTTAGCGGGCTGGTGGTCAAACAAACCAATGCTGAGATTCATTTTCAGGTTCTCAGGCAACCGGAGCAGCGGGTGCGGATTTTTCCGGTTGGCGAAGTGGCTCGAATTCAACAGACAATCGATCCAGCACGATTGCGAGAACTCGATCCGGCAAACCCCGGCGACTATCGAGACATGGCCGAAGAATTGCTGAGCTTTCCAGAGGACAGCTATGCTCGAAACTTGGCACAACGTTTGTATTTGTTGAGTGCTCGCTGGGGCTCTGGTGCTCTTCGAGAGAGTGCATTCAACGGCTTGATCAGACTGGCGGAAAATGAAAATGCTGAACGCAGGATTCGAGTTCTGGCGAATCAGGACTGTGTTGGCTCTGAGCAGAACTGGTTGATTGAACGCGATCAGGAACAACCATCGGTGGCTGTCCAGGCCGGGTCGAATCGACAGTTGGCGGAGATTGCAAGGTTGCTGCGACGGCATCAATTTGCTGCGGCCGCCGACAAACTGTCTGGCATTGTCACCGATGGAGGGCAAGTCGATGCTTCTCAGATCAAGTTATTTCAGGATGTATGCACGTCAAGTTCGATCGACAACGAACAGTTGTTACAGATCATCCAGATCGAGCTTGGTTTTCTTTCGTCGCGTGAAGCTGAAACAGAGAGCCCTCGGCAGCTTGAGTCCGTGCCGGATTTTCGGCTTCCAGACTATTTCAACATCACCGGTTTTGATCCAACCGAGTGTTTCTTTCGCAACGGCAAGTGGCAGAGCGACAAGAACTTGAACTGAGTATGATTCGGGAGCTGGTTGCGGTCAGTCCAATAAAAAACCTGACCGGTTTAGGGGTCAGGTTCGAGATCTTATATCAGGATTGAAGTTTATTCTTCTTCATCCTTTGGATTGTTCTGTTCTTCTGATGACTCTGCATTCGGTTCGTCATTTTCAGGACGATCATCAGCAACTTTTTCGTTCTCGGCTTCGAAGGCAGGTTTTTGAGCCGTTTGTTTGACTCGATCATGCACGCCCACGAATTCCAGAATTGCCTGTTGTCCTGCATCGCCTAATCGACGATCGGCCAGTCGGAGAACTCGTGTGTATCCACCCGTTCGATCGACAAACCGTGGTGCAACTTCTTCAAACAGAATTTGCACGGCTTCTTTGTCACGCAACAGGGCGAAAGCTCTGCGTCGAGCGGCGACTGCTGGAGCGATAGCCGCGTTCCACTTGGCATAGTTATCGCTCTTACGCCATGTATTCCACTCGTCGGAATTACGATCGGCTTGTGTGGCGAATTCGTCGGCTTTGGATTCGTGTGGCAGGGCATTTTTTGCCAGCGAAACGCACTTTTCAACGTAAGATCGAACTTCTTTTGCTTTGTGCAGAGTGGTTACGATACGTCCTTTGTGCGCTGGCGGGTTCACGGGAGTTTTCCCGTCTGCCTGCATCAAGCCTTCGTAGAAGTCTTCATCACGCTCGGTCAGCAAAAGACTACAAGTCAAATTGCGCATTAACGCTTTTCGGTGACTGGAAGAGCGTCCCAATCGGCGTCCTTTTCGTCGATGTCGCATGATCGCGTCCTGTTTATTTTTTCAAGTGTATCGAATGAGTTAGGAAATGACCGGTGCGGGTGGGATACGCATGTTCAGCCGCAATCCCAGTTCGGTCAACTTCTCGTTAATTTCTGTGAGGGTGGTTTCGCCAAAATTGCGAATTTCCATCAAGCGGTCTTCCGAGTACTGAACCAGTTCGCGGACCGTTTGAAGGTTTTCATGAACCAGACAATTGTTGGCTCGTACGCTCAATCGCAATTCGGAAATCGGCATATTGAGTTTGGCTTCCTGTGCGGCGTCCAGTCCGCTGGTGGTTTTGGGTTGCGAGAAGACTCGAGAACCCAATTCTGAATACTGCACAAACGGATTCATGTGCTTGCGAAGGATCTTGGCCGATTCGACAAGAGCCATTTCGGGTGAAATGGAACCATCGGTCCAGATTTCCATCGTCAATTTGTCGTAGTTGGTTTTTTGGCCCACCCGAGTTTCTTCGACATCGTATCGAACTCGAGTCACCGGGCTGTAGATCGCATCGATTGGAATAATGCCGATTTCGTGATCGGGTGCACTGTGCTCGTTGGACGGCACATAGCCTCTTCCATTTTCGACAACCATTTCCATCATGAAAGGAGCATCGGAAGTCAAAGTAGCCAGTGTGTGGTTCGGGTTAACGATTTCCACTTCACCGCCGGTTTGAATGTCATGCCCGGTGATGGGTCCGATGGTGTTTTTCTCGACCGTGATGACTTTCATCTGATCGGTGTTGTTTTTGACCACCAGAGATTTCACGTTCAGCACGATTTCGGTGACATCTTCTAAAATGCCCTCGATCGATGAGAACTCGTGATTCGCACCACGAATTTTGATTTGAGTTACGGCACTTCCTTCCAGGCTGGAAAGAAGAATACGCCGCAGACTGTTTCCCACGGTCGTACCGAAACCTCGTTCGTAGGGTTCCGAAACGAATTTTCCATAGGTGGGTGTGAGAGTTGATTGTTCACATTGAACGACGCTCGGAAGTTCCAGTCCTCGCCAGCGAATATGCATTAGGTGCTCTCCAGTTGGAAAATGGTTCAAGTGTGTTGAATATGTCGGTCGTCCGCAGTTACTTCAGTCCGCGATTCCGACTTGGGGGAATATGAATCGGAAAGAATTAGACGCGCCGCTTTTTCCGAGGTCGGCAACCGTTGTGCGGAATTGGAGTACAGTCCTCGATGGACTTGATTTTCAAGCCGGCAGATTGCAAGGCGGTGATCGCACTCTCTCGACCGCTGCCTGGTCCCTTGACCTTTACGTCGACATCTTTCATGCCGAGTTTGATTGCCTTTTCTGCGGCATTCTGGCCAGCACACTGGCCAGCAAAGGGAGTGCTTTTTCGGCTGCCTTTGAATCCGCAGATTCCTGCGCTGGACCAGCAAACCGTATCACCTTTGGTATCGGTGATTGTGACGGTCGTGTTGTTGAAAGTTGCGTTAACGTGGGCAATTCCGATCGTTACGCTGCGTTTGACTTTTCTCTTTTTGGACTTAGCCACTGTTTCCTCTTTAGTTCTTCGAATGTTTCGAACAGATCCGGAATCATCGGATCCTTAACATTGTCACGGGAATCGATTCGTACAGGATTAGTGCCATCCCGTCAGAATATCCCCGGTCTCCACTACTAGCGAAGATCTTTGACGCCTTTTTTCCCTGCCACGGTCTTCTTAGGACCTTTACGAGTTCGAGCATTCGTTTTGGTGCGTTGTCCGCGAACCGGCAAACCGACACGATGCCGAATACCTCGATAGCTCTTGATGTCGCGCAGGCGATTGATGTTTTGCTGGATTTGACGACGCAATGGCCCTTCAACGACATAATCCCGCTCCAGGATGTTGGCCAATCGGCTCAATTCTTCATCCGTCAGATCACGAGCTCGTTTGTCTTTGTCGATCCCAGCCTTATGACACAAGTCACGCGCTGTTTTACTGCCGACTCCATAAAGATAAGTCAACGAGATAACAGCTTTCCGGTCGTTGGGAATGTCCACACCGAGTAAACGCGGCATGCAATATCTCCTGCAAAATGCTCAATAGCAAAACTATGAATTACTCACCGATATTGTGAGTTCAATTTCCGTCATTCAAATTGGATTGATCCGCAATGATTAAACGCGACTACCATTTATATGT